>DATKLQ010000447.1:0-17523 GCA_035542335.1 Ignavibacteriaceae bacterium
GGGTTCCTTTTTTAATTTCTATAAAGCAAAAGATTTAGCTTATTTTGATAAAAACTCTTTGAATGCCCCGCTCGAGGTAGATGCGGTGTCAGGATTCTTATTTGCTGTAAAAACAGAACTATTTAATAAAGGAGTTATTAAATTTGACAACCAGTATACTCCCTGCTACTTCGAAGAATGGGATCTGGGGCTTCAAATAAAAATGGCAGGACTAAAATCTTATGTCGTTCCTTCCACGGGATATAATCATGAATGGAGCGGATCGATACGTGCGCTTAGAGTAATTAAATACCTGGATAAGGAAGAAACAGCCGGAGAAATATTAAATAGAAACAGGAACCTATTCCTAGAGAAGTGGAAACGGCTGGCTGCCGATTTGCCCGGACAAAAACATATTCTAATAAGTATCTGGGCCAAGCTCCTGCTTAATCAGGCAGAAATTTTTACCAGGCAGAATGAAAAGGAAAAATCAATTGAGATATATACGCAGGTTCTAGATGAATTCCCTCAATACGAAGAAGCATTATCAAAGTATGGACTATTCCTTTATAAAGAGAATAAACTCGAAGAGGCTCTTGATGTTTTTAATAAATTGATGGAAATCAATCCTGAATATATAATACCTTCAAAGGATAATAATAGTATTAATGATCCGAGTAAGACTTTCAATGATAAAAACGGGAACGGCAGCGGCAAAAATGGAAAGGCCCGGAAGAAAGATTTAAGCTATTATGAAAACGATAGAGATGACGTCCGGCAGTTAGTTAATCCCAATTCAAAAAAGATACTCGATGTCGGATGCGGCAGCGGAAAGCTTGGAGCTGTTTTAAAGCAGAAATTGAACGCTGAGGTCTGGGGTGTTGAGTGTGTTTACGATGCTGCCCTAATTGCACAAGAAAAGCTTGACCAGGTAATTAACAGCCCGGTTGAAGAAGCAATTTCACGGCTTCCCGATAAATACTTTGATTCGATAATTTTTGCCGATGTGCTCGAGCATTTGGCGGATCCCTTTAAAATTCTTATAGATATAAAATCCAAGCTTTCCGGAGCCGGGGAAATAGTGGCAAGCATACCGAATGTAAGGCATTGGTCCGTCTTAAAGGGCTTATTGGAAGGAGAATGGGAATACCGGGAATACGGAATATTGGACAGCACTCATTTAAAATTTTTCACCCGCAAATCTCTGTTTAATATGTTTGAAAAAGCAGGATATGTTATTACAAACATTTTATATGTAATCGCCGAAAGCGAGAAAATCTCCCCGTCTCTCATTTCGGCTATGAAAGAATCCAATATCAATGTTGACACACTGGACGGAGAGTCAAAGCACTTTCAGTATATAGTTAAGGCAGTAGTAAAGTGAGGATTAAGGATATGAGAGTATAGGGAAAATTCTTTATACCTTTATATCTATATACCACAATCCCCTATCTTCCCACCATAACCGTTCATCCGTTCATCTCATTTAAAACGGTAAACAACTAAACAAATAAAACCGTGTTACGATAATAGGGGTGAGAATCAAAATCTCTAAATAAATAAACGGCGGACATGGAAGTCCGGAATATTAAAAAACAAAAGTAACATGGAGGTTATTTATGGGTTTTACGATAAACTCAAACATCGATGCGCTGCGTGCATATAATGCATTAGCAACGATTCAATCCGGTACGCAAAAAGCACAGTTAAGGCTTGCAACCGGTAAGAGAATTAATTCAGTTGCAGACGATACATCAGGATTTGCAGTTGGAAAATCTCTTGATCAAAAAGTACAAATGATGAAATCTGCTCAGAAGAATGTCGGTTCTGCACAGGATATCCTTGCAACCGCGGAATCTCAGTTAGTCAGTGTTAAAGATTTGATTACATCAATCAAAACTAAAATTGCAGATTCAACCAATCCTGTAACAGATAACGTAAAAGTTTCCGGTGATATAAAAGCTCTTGCTACAGAAATAGCCAGTATCTTCTCTACGACAAAATTCAACGATACCAAGCTTTTAACTTCGCTTTCTTCTACCAATTTCCAATTTCAGACTGGTGCAGACGCAACTGATAAATTGACTGTAAATTATTTTGAGAATAAAAGCGGTACGTTAAACGGCAGCGTTACTCTTACCACTTCAGCATTTACAATTGCTAACTTCGGAACAGCCGGATATGCTGCATTAACTCAATTAGCAAGTGCAGGTACCACTGCAGCTTCAATCGGCAGTTTGACCGCTTATATAACTACTTTTGAAAACACAGTCGACGAATCATTGGCAAGCATCGGTAACTACGAACAAAGATTGTCAATTAAAAATGATTACCTGACGAGTGCTATTACAAATGCATCCGCCAGCGTAAGCAGACTGTTTGACGCAGATATGGCAATGGAACAATTGAATGCAACAAAAGGTTTGATTGGCCAGCAGGTAGCAACAGCAATGTTGGCTCAGCTCAACTCGTCACCTCAGAACCTTCTTTCATTATTCCAATAAAAACTAAAAGTGATATCTAAGCCTCCGGGTAAGCCGGAGGCTTTTTTTTAAGGCTTCATCCTTAGGTACAATATGCAAAACAGAATTTTATCAAACAAAAGAAACCCGGTAAACAATTATTTGCTTAAAGAGATCTTGGAGGCAAGCCCGCAGCAGGTAATTCTGAAAATTTATGATATTGCGATATTGAACTGCCAGAGAAGGGATCTCGGGAAAACAACCCAGGCTTTACAGGAGCTGATAAATTCTTTAAAATTTGACGACGAAAATATAAGCGCTATTTCCATAGGACTTCTTAGATTATATCAATATTGCCAGGACCAGATGAGAAAGCAAAACTATGAGATTGTTTATAAGATACTTACCGACCTCCGGTCGACCTGGATAACAATATTTAATCAGAGATAATCATGGCTGATATACTTTCAACATCTTATATAAATGACGCAATAAGCACCTTTCAATCAAATGAAAGCCTGAAGCTTATTAACCCGCTTAGTACGAGAAAAGCAAAGTACCAGGACCTTTCAAGCAATTATGCTTCCTTAATCTCTGCACTTGATTCATTAAAGAGTTCATTATCCGATTTTAAGATAACCGGCTCAAGCACGATATTCAGCGTAAAAGCAGCTTCATCCTCAAATACAAATTTTTTAACTGCAGCAGCCGACAGTTCTGCATCGTACGGTGTATACGACTTTAGAATCAATCAGCTTGCAAAAAATGATACTGCTGTTTCAAAGGATCTCAATTCCTCCGCTTTACAGGGCCTTAGCGGTACATATTCATTTATAATTAAAACCGGTGACGGCAGCACCGGTGAATTTGCAAGCTCTGTTGATGTAACCCTGGATGGAACGGAATCCAACAAACAATTAATGCAGAAAATCAAGGATGCCATTAATGGAGATAAAGCCGTTGTTTCTTCCGGTTATTTCGATTCTTCATCTTCTTATGAAGGAGGAGCCGGATCTTTTAAAATTAATTTAAATGGCACTGAAACAGTAATTAATTTAAATGGCGGCGGTACCTACGAAGAATTAATTAATGAAGCAGTAGAACAAATCAGCGGGAATATACCTGGGATTACCGCAGAAAAAGAAATCGATTCGGATACGGGAAATGTAAGGTTGAAATTGACTGTCAATGATTCCAATGATTTTATAACAATTTCAGACGAAGCGGGCAGCACAATTGCTGCAGATCTGGGTATAATAACTTCTAATGAAAAAGGGGCATCGGGAATTGTTTCCGCTTCCCTCTTCTCTCCCGATTCGGCAACATCGCAATTATCCATTGCCTCTAAAAATACGGGGCTTGATTTCAGGATTAAGGAACTTTCAGACTCAGGCTCTTCCGGAATTTTAAATGCAGCAGGTCTAAATCTTGGGGCTAGCCGTCCTTCCTTTGATCAAAGCCAGTCCCCGGATTCTGCCGGATATATTTATTCAGACATTTCGGAGAATAACCTCCTTAATACAAAATTTTCATTTAACGGATTGAATTTCCAGAGAAACAACACCGTTATCAGCGATTTGGTTGAAGGAGTTACTTTTAATTTAAAAGCCGTTATGCTCCCTGCAGATTCTTCCGTGAATGTTACAGTATCAAATGATACAAAATCAATCAGGAGCAGCATCGAAAGTTTTATTAAAAAATTTAACGATGCTTATACTTATATAAAATCGAGAAGCACGACTGTTTCCGGTGAAAGAGGAATATTTATAGGAGATCAGAATGCATCCTCTCTTATGAGTTCATTAAAAACCATTGCATATACAAAAATCGAAGGTTTACCTGATAATGCATTAAATCTCTTGTCGTCAATTGGGATCTCTTTTGATCCGTCTTCAGGATTGACGATTAAAGACAGCAGCCTCCTTGATAAAAAATTAAGTGAAAATATCAATCAGGTCGAATCGCTGTTTAATTCCGAAAACGGTATCGCAAATAAGTTAAATGATTTGATTTCTCCTTATCTAGGTTCTGACGGTTATTTGACACGCCGGCAGTCTACATTTGACAGCAATATTAATGATATAGATGATAGAATAAGCTCAATACAAACAAGGATTGACAAAAGCGCAGAAGTCTTGAGGAATAGATATGAACAATTGCAGACTCAACTGGCTACGCTGATGGATTTTCAGAATTCTTTTACATCTCAAAGTCTGGACAGCTATTTTTAGGAGTAAAGATTGGAAGAAAAAATAAATCAGATAAAGAATCTATTATTGGAAATTTTAAGCTATTTTGAGAATATTAACGACGAAAATTTCAAGATGAATTTGGATAATTCTTTGAAAAACATGGAAATAATAGATTTACTTAAGAAAGAACTTCGCAGTGTTTATGGGCCTGAGCAGTTAAAAGATAATGAAACTATGTTAATTGAATTGACTAAACTAATTCAGAAAAAATTCGATAATATAGTAAGACTTAAAAAAGAAGAAGCTGAAAATATTTCAAATAATTTAAAACAAATCCAAAATCAAAAGAAAATAACCAATTACATCAGGTGATGTTATGGAAATAAAAAAGATTATTGGTAATCAGTTCTTCCCGAAAGAAGTTGAGAGTAAAAAATCTCCCAAAGAGGAAAAACCGGCTTCCTTGGATAAATTAGATTTATCTTCCGAGGCAAAGAGTCTTGCAGCCGAAAAAGCTAAAAACTTTGATGAAATCAAAACTAAAATTGATGAAAAGTTTTATAGTAGGTCGGATATAATCAGGCTGGTATCCGATGCTATTCTGAAAAGTCTGACAAAATAGCGGGCAGTTTTCTTTTTTTCTAAATTTACTTTTACCTTAATAAACTTCGGGAGCAATTTGTAATTAATAATTACCGGGATGAATTACATTCTTACCTGTTTTTTCCTCTTCAGTAATTATTTTTATAAATGAACGGCGTACCATCTCTCTTGGAAAAAAGAATTTAACTTCTTTTAACAGAAATTGAATTAAATGGCATAAAATCTGGAATCAATACGGCGGAATTGTGAGTAAGATTCAGCTTCTCTTACATGTTGATACTCTTAGGATTTTTTTCCATGTATTGAGTTTTCAAGTACTTCTTGCATCTTATAAATTCCGTTAATAATTTTCGATTAGGATTTAAGGTTAGTAAAACTTTTTACATTTGCAGAGATACGGATGCCGTTTGACCCTGTGCAAAATAAACTAAATTTAACTAAAAAATTAATTCCCAACCTAGTACATTCAATACGGAATCCCCTTTCCGTATTAAAACTAAATCATTATTTCATTAATCTTCACAGGCAGAAGCTGCCCGAAGAAATTGCAGCATCCATCGACGACTGCACAAAAGCCGCCCAGATTATGGAAAAATACCTGGATAAATTCTCACAGCTTTATATAAACTCTTCGGAAAATAATTGCTCTCTGAACGAGGTGGTCTCTACTGCGGCTGATATTCTTGAAATCAGCGCACACCGTAAAAACCTTGAACTAGTAAAAGAATTCCCGCATGATCTCCCAAACTTATATATAGACAAGACAAAGCTTCTGCATCTTATAGTAAACCTGATTCTCATTGTAATCGAAGCAGATTCTGAAGGAAAGAGAATTTGTATATCTACATCCTGCCAGGGGAACAAGGTATTGCTCGAAATAAAAGCCGACAGTTTTAACGGGAATTTAAATTTTGACCCGGATAGTATAAGCAAAGAATTTATAGAAGATCTTTTGGGGGGCGACTCTGATATTCTTTCCGAAGCTGTTCGGAATTCAGGCTTGAAAATTTCTTTTAATATTAACAAACCGGAGGGAAACCTTATTGAAATTCAAAATACTGATTGTGGATGATGATGAATTAATTTGTTCATCTTTAAAGAAAGTTCTAAACGGGTTCGGGTATCTTGCCGATGCCCTGCAAAATGCTGAGAATGTTATTGAAGTTATAGATATATCTCAGCCCGACCTTGTCCTTCTCGATATTCATCTTGATAAATTTAACGGGGTTGAAGTACTAAAGGAAATCCAGAAAAAGTTCCGGAATTTAACCGTAATAATGATTACCGGCTATTCCGATGTAAAGCTTGCTGTAAATGCGATGAAGAGCGGGGCCTATGATTTTCTCCTCAAGCCGCTTGATGTGGATCAGCTGAAAATTGTACTTGATAAAGTTTTTGAGAAAATTGCATTAAAATATGAAGTCCAAAAACTGAGTACATTACTTAAAAACGATTCCCTCACCAGGGAATTCTTCGGAAAGAGCAGGAAAATCCAAAATATTCTTTCCGTTGCGGAAAAATATGCGGCAAGCCCGGATACTACCATATTAATTGAAGGTGAAAGCGGCACCGGCAAAGAAGGATTAGCTAAATATATACACCAGTTCAGTTCACGGAGCAGCAAGAGTTTCATACAAATCAATTGTTCCGCTATTCCAAGAGAGCTAGCCGAAAGCGAGCTGTTCGGCCATGAGAAAGGCGCATTTACAGGTGCCGCACAGACCAAGCTGGGTAAATTCGAGCTGGCAAACGGCGGTACGCTCCTCCTCGATGAAATAGCGGAGCTTTCCCAGGAGCTTCAGGCAAAGCTGCTCAGGGTTCTGCAGGATAAAAAGTTTTACAGGGTGGGCGGTGAAAAAGAAGTAAATGTTGATGTCAGGGTCCTCGCCGCTACAAATAAAAACCTGGAAGAAGAAGTTTCTAAAGGAAATTTCAGGGAGGATCTTTTTTACAGGCTCAATGTTGTGAAAATACATATGCCGCCTTTAAGAGAACGTAAAGATGATATACCCGTGCTCGCTTACTGCTTTTTAAAAGAATTTTCCGTAAAACTTAATAAGGAAATTACCGGCATCGAACCGAAAGCGCTCGAGGAACTTGCCGATTATTCATGGAAAGGGAATATCAGAGAATTACGGAATATTATGGAAAGAGCAGCCCTGCTCACCGAAGGAGATGAGATCAAAGAACATCATCTTAATTTTATCTTTAATAATTCCAAAAATAATAATAAAGAAACAGAGGAATTTTCCCTGAAAATTCCGAATAAAGGAATTAAGATAGATATTGTTCTAAAAGACCTAATCCAGAAAACACTGAAGATTACGAGCGGCAACCAGGTGAAAGCTGCCAAAGTTCTCGGACTATCAAGATCAAAGCTGAGATACAGGATGGAGCAGCTCGGCATCGAGGTAACCAAAAATATTAAATAATTTAACCTGTAGGTCGAAGAGACAGCTTCGGCCGTATTTAGAGGGATGAAACTGTCGTTTTGTCTAGTCAGTTTTAAATTAATATCTTTCTATCTCTTTTAAATCTAATCCTCTTCTCTATTCCATCATCCATTTTCCATTTAACATTTTCCATTTCCCATATTTTCTCTTTCTTTTTTCTTGGCATTTCAATTGAACTTTTAATTTATTTCAAAAAATTCTAGGAAGGAAAATGAATCATACGTTTGATGATATGATTTTTGAGGAATACAAATCACCCGGCAGAAACCAAACCATTATTAAATCCGAAAACGCAAATATATCCGGCAAAATTAAATTCTCAATCGAAGCGGATGATCAAAAAGGGGTAAAAGTAATCATTAAAAAGGATGCGGAAGACAACATAAAAGAATTGAAGTTTCTCTGCAAATGCGGCGAATCAAAATCTATCATTCTTGATTATGATCCCCAAACCGGAGCTGAAGGTGATAAATAATAAGCAGGTGTGTACTATTAGCCAGGTATGTTGGAATACAGAAACATTGAAATAATGGAAAAGCCCATTTTCATCATTCCATTATTCCGTTATTCCAGTATTCCAAAAGCTTATAAATAAGCTAGCCGCTTATGGCATTTCACTTGTTTAGCGAACAAAAAACAAATAGTATAGAAATGGATAATCTATGGCCGCATCAAATGTAAAACTGCTCGAAAACCTAATTAATTACTGCTCGTTAAAGAATAAGGTAATCAGCAAGAACATAGCAAATGTCGGAACGCGCAATTACAAGAGAGAGGATGTTGAATTTAAATCTCTGCTGATTGAATCAAACTCTTCTACAAAAATTACCAATGAGAAACATATTAAAACCGTTCCGGTGGAAAATCCGTATTACGAAGTTTCTAAAGACAAAGAAAAGGAAATGCTCTCAGGCATTAACAACGTTGATATAGATAAAGAGATGGCAGAGCTTGCGGAAAATACTCTGCTTTTTAAATTCGCCTCAAAGAAGATCGGGGATTATTATAAAGGTCTTCAAAATGTAATAAAAGGAGAATAAAGATAATGAAAATCGGCGGATCAATATCAGCATTTGATATAAGCGCTAAAGGTTTAAGCGTACAAAGAAAAAAAATGAACCTTATTTCGGAAAATTTAGCAAATGCAAACACAATAAGGACTGAAGACGGCGGTCCCTACCAGCGTAAAGTTTTGGATGTTGTTCAGAAAAAGCCTATCCAGATACCGGATATAAATACTTCAAACATCATTAAACTTAAAGGAACGAATGAAGATCATTTCGTTCAGCCGCTTGCCGTTAATGAATATTCAGAGGATGAGACAGGACTTACTTTCAACCAGGTTACCGATAAGAGTGAAGGCGATATTGTTTATATGCCCGACAGCCCCGATGCTGATGCAGACGGTTATGTCAGGATGTCGAATGTTAATGTAATTACCGAAATGACGGATATGATTGCCGCTACAAGAACATATGAAGCGAACCTAACTGCATTTAATTCATCCAAACAGATAGCAAAAGATTCTTTGGATATATAGACATGAAAATAAATGCAGATAATTCCGGAAATTATTCGATCCATTCAGTCAATCAGAGGCGGGAACCTCCGCACCAGGAAAGTAAAGTTAAGCAGACAAAAGATGATGGAAATTCAGCATTTGCCGGCAAGGAAAAGATAAAAGAAGACAAAAATATTTCGGAAGAAGAAAAAAATTTTTTTGCGGCAATGTATCCCTTAAATAAAAATGAAATAATGGACTATCATTATTACCAGAAGACGGGGAAACCTTCCGGAATTGTGCTGGGTTCATTGTTTGACAAAAAAGGATGATCATGCAAATTGAAGGACTAAACGGTTTAAATCCCTCTTCCCTATTAAAGCTTCCGACGGAAAAGCCTGAAACGGAAAATTTCAGCAACGTTTTTTCCGAATTCATAGGTTCCGTTAATTCGGATCAGCTTCACGCAGACGCAGTAACTAAAGATTTTATAATGGGGAAAGATGTCGAGCTGCATGAAGTAATGATTGCAGGGGAAAAAGCAAAAACTACGCTGGAGCTGCTGATGGAAATCCGGAATAAAGCGGTGGACATGTACAAAGAACTTGTCAGGATGTCTCCTTAGGCTGCCCTCTTCTTCAATGCTAAATCGAACTATTATATTTATTCTCCACTCATTCAATGAATAGTGAACGGTGAACGTTTACCGTTTACTGTCAACTGTTTACTGTTTACCGATAATGGATACTGACCAGCCGATTTCCCTTAAAAATAATCTGCTTCTCTTCTAAATAAAAAAAATTTTATTACGATAATAAATATATAAGGGTAAATTATTTTGAGAAGGAATTATTAATGGGAAAAACTAGAGAAGAACAAAAAGGCCAAAGCTCTGAACTGCTCCAGTTGGTTAGTTTTATCATAGGAAACGAAGAATTCGGGGTCGATATTCTATTCGTACATGAAATTAACCGGATGCTGCAGATAACTAAAGTTCCCAATTCACCCGATTTTGTGGAAGGAGTAATTAATCTTAGGGGCAGAGTAATACCGGTTATTGATTTAAGGTGCAAGCTGGGGATGGACCGGAAGCCTCACGATAAAAATACTAGAATAATAGTGGTCGAGGTTGAAGGAAAGACTGTGGGATTCATTGTCGATGCGGTCAATGAAGTATTAAGGATTCCCAAAAACATTACCGAAGCTCCTCCTGAACTTGCAACCGGCATTAATTCCGAGTTTATTAAAGCTGTGGGAAAACTTGACGACAGGTTATTGATTCTCCTTGACCTGGAAAAAATAATTTCCGCGGAACAAAAAGCTCAGCTTAATGCTGTCAGTTAAAAACAATTGAATTTTATAGCTTGAATAAGCTAAATACGACTTTATAAGGTAAAATGCATGTTGAAATTAATTTTTATTTTTTTAATAGTGAATTTGAACGTGAAAATTTTTCCCTTATGCCCGCCGGAATTGCAGGAAGATCCCTATAAACCTTTTGCCGATGTTATGCCCGAACCAGTGGGCGGACTGGAATCGCTCTATAAAACCATTAATTATCCGGATCTTGCAAAAAAATCGGGTGTGCAGGGAAAAGTATATCTGCTTATTTATATCAATGAGACCGGCGGAGTAGACGACGTAAAAGTGATTAAAGGAATCGGAGCCGGGTGCGATGAAGCGGCAGTCGATGCAGTAAAGAAAGCTTCTTTTACTCCCGGAAAGGTCAATGGAGCACCGGTTAAAACAAAATTATCGCTGCCGGTTATTTTTAAAATGAAATGATTTCACTAAGTATGAAATGGTTTAAAAATTTAAGATTTGTCAGGAAGATACAGGGCGGATTTTTTGCTCTCTCGATAATATTAGGCTTAGTAATACTTGCAAGCTATATTCTACTAAACAAAATGTCCCTCCTCCAGGGTGAAATCTTCCATGATTATGTAACCCCTCAGAGCCAGATAGAAGAAATCTATTCCCAATTCCAGAAAACCCAATTTATAATGATGCAGTTCTCAATGAAGGAGTTCGCGGATAAATTTAATGATAATGTAAAGGAATATGAGAAATATAAAAAATCAATCGACAGCTATATCGATTCACTTTTAAATTCCAATTTAAGCAGCGAACTCAAAGATGAATTAACCAAAGTTAAGCAGAGCTGGACGGAATATAAGACCATTGTAGTTGATGCGATATTAAGCGCTTCGGTTACGCATAACTATGAAATGGCCGCAGATATAGCAATTACTTCAGGTGAAGAAATCGGAATGAAGCTGAACAACGCATTTAATTCCATACGAGTTGAACTGCACAATAAGTCCATGGAGCTTGACGAATATTCAAATTCAGCCCTGCACTCAGGGGTTCTCCTTACGGTTGCAGGAGCTTTATTAGGTGCTGCAATATTCTTGATTTCCGTACTATATATCGCACCAACCATAAGCAAACCAATTGAAAATTTAAAAGGAGTTGTAAAGGAATTTTCCCTGGGAAATTATGAAGTCGAGATTGAAAATGACACTAAGGACGAAATCGGGGAGCTTACACTCCTGTTTAATGAGCTTAAACAGGCCCAGAAAGAAAAAATTGTTTCTGCAGAACAAATTGCTTCAGGTAAAATTGAAAAGGTTAAGATAGCGTCGGACAAGGATTCTCTTGCTATAGCATTTAACAAAGAGGCAGATATTATAAAAAATATTCTCGATGAGGCTCACAAGCTGATCGTTGAGAATAAAAAAGGGAATTTAAATTACAGGGCAGATTCGGCAAAATTCGCCGGCAGCTGGAAACAGCTGATTGAAGGAATAAATTCGGTTGGAGATGCTATTCTCGCCCCAATTAAGGAATCTGCGGAGATTCTTGAAGAACTTGCAAACGGCAACCTTACCGCACGGGTTAGAGGAGACTACAGCGGCGATCATGAGCTGATAAAAAACAGCATCAATACAGTTGCCCAATCGCTCAGCAAAGCAATTTCTGAGGTAAGCGAGGCAGTAATGGCAGCCTCGGCTGCAAGCAACCAGATCTCCGCAAGTGCGGAGGAAATGTCGGCAGGCGCTAAAAATCAAACGGCAAAAACTTCGGAAGTCTCTTCTTCCATCGAAGAAATGACTGCAACAATTCTTGAAAATACAAAGAATGCGAGCCTTGCTTCAGATGCGGCAATGAAAGCCGGCGATAAGGCAAAAGAAGGCGGAAAGGTTGTTGAAGGAACCATCCAGGGTATGAACAGGATTGCTGATGTAGTCAAAAAATCCGCAAAGACTGTGGAAGCTTTAGGCAAGAGCAGCAACCAGATTGGGCAGATTGTTGAAGTAATTAATGAAATAGCCGAACAGACAAACCTTCTTGCGCTGAACGCCGCAATCGAAGCTGCAAGAGCCGGCGAACAAGGAAGAGGGTTTGCGGTTGTTGCCGACGAAGTGAAAAAATTAGCCGAAAGAACTTCGAAAGCCACTAAAGAAATCGGCGGGATGATTAAGCAGATTCAGAGCGATACCGGCGAGGCAGTTCAATCTATGAAGCTCGGAACCGAGGAAGTCGACAAAGGCAAAGCTTCAACGGATAAGGCAGGAAAAGTTTTGAACGAAATTATTACCGAAGCCGGTAAGGTAATTGACATTGCTGCGCTTGTAGCTTCGGCAAGCGAGCAGCAGTCAAAAGAAGCTGAAACGATAAATCAAAACATCGAAAGCATTAACAATGTCACCCAGCAAAGCGCGGTTGGAATTGAACAGGTTTCACAGTCGGCAGCTTCTTTATATAAAATAACCCAAAAGCTGGAATTGTTGATAAAACAATTTAAGCTTTCATCCGGTGAACATTCCCGGAATTATAAAAATAAATCAGAATTTGAAAAGATATCTTAGGAATGGATAATTTTTCCGTATATTATTGATAAACCAATAGATACTTCCAATATCTTATTTTTTTTCCTTGCAGCATTTCAGATTAACACTCCTATAGTTAAATCCGGAAAAAATCCGGCAGAAAAAATCAATAAAAGCTACAAAGAAAATTGAGAGTACAATAAAAGGCATAAAACCGGAGGATGAAACTGCAAATGCTGCTATGATGGAATGGAAAATTCTTGTCGAAAATGGGATGGAGAATACTCTAAAAGTAAAAAATCGGACAAGACACTTATAAGGAACAGCAGCTATGCATTTATATTTTAACTCTATTATTGATTGGCCAGGTAATTTTCCAGACCCATTTGAGCAATCTGATCGCGCTGCATTTCGCCCCAATCCACATGTCCCTCTTCCATGTTCAGAATTTTTGTAAGCAGATCGACAGTTGCCTGGTCAAGGACTTCTCTTCCCAATGAAATTGCATTGTTGTAAGCTTTAACAGCATCCAGTTCCGAATCTTTGTCAACATTGATCATGTCGCTTACAGTTTTCCCGATCTTAATTTTATTGAGCTTTGAAACGATAGGTATTCCTTCGAGGAATATTATTCTTTGAATCAGCCATTCGGCATGATGCATTTCGTCAAAGGCCTGTTTCTCTATTGCCTTATGAAGCTTTTCATACCCCCAGTTATCGCACATTTCGGCATGCACCATGTACTGGTTTATCGCAGTCAATTCATCCGCCAAGAGATCATTAAGAACACTGAGGAGCTTTGGATTGCCTTTCATAATTATCTCCTTTAATGACTTTATTAAAAGTGTAATTATAAAAATTAAGATATTAAAAACAATTTATTTTATCCAATATGGAAAGCACGGGCAGAAAAATAATGGAGAAGCAGGACAAAAATTTATTTATTAATAAAAACCGCTGTATTAGTTGAAGTATAAGTCCCTCTCAATCCTAGGATTAATAAATTTACATTCCGCTCCCAAAAAGTATTTATTTCTTTCCTTTCGAATTCATAATTAATCTTTATAGAATACTTTCCTTTCGGATACCGGTTAAAAGCATAATGTAATTCTGCCGCCGGGTATTTTATTGTTTCGTGCGGCTTAATTAAAATGAGATCGTCAGGATCAGGACCCGTTTTCTCACCGGTGCAGCACAGCGCAATATTACGACTTATCATATTACCTATATAATCCGTTATAACCGGCTTGATTACCAAGATTACCAAGATTACAAGATTAAAAATATTTCACATTATAACCAGCCATACAATCACCACCATACAACCATGCCTTAGCCTTAGCCTCAGCCTTAGCCTTACCCTATGCCTTATTGATTTTGTCCTGCAGGCAGGGAAGAAACATTCTTTGTTTTGCTTCTTTCAATAGATTGAAGCGCCAAATAGCTAGGGCCGAACTTTTTCATATTATCAAGCTCGGTATCATACTGATCAAAATGGACTTCTTCCTCCCCTACCAAGCTTTCAAAAAGCTGTTTTGAGATTGCATCTGAGTTGGCTGCACATTCGTTAGCTTTTTTATTGTAATCTTTTGCACTCTCATCTTCCATTTTTGCCGCCTGCTTAAGCATCTCCGCAACATCATGTATTTTCTTCACTTCGGAAGAAGCTTTCATTTCCACTTCCCCTTTCAGGAACAAGATCCTGTCGGCCAATCTTTCGATATGAACCATTTCCTGGATTGCGGTTCTTTTAAACAAGTTTGCCAGGAGATCCAAACCCTGGTCATCGCAGTGAAAATGGAAAAACATATATTGATGAACTGCATAGAGTTCATCTGCTACCGCCTGGTTTAAAAGCTGAACACTCTTATTCTTCATTTGTTTGCTCCGGGTATTAATAATTTCTTTTGATCAAAATTAAAGAAAATGAGATTAATATTTAAAGATTGGCGGTTCAATTCAATTATAAAAAAATACCGGTATACGCCCTGAAATATGAAAAATAATCCGATTCTATCTCGATTCGTTAAATTGATTTCTGCAAATTACTATAATGTAAGTATTATTGTTCAAGTTTTATTCTGAGCGATTATTAAGGTCTTACAAAGGAACGAAGGTTTATATCTATCATAAAAGACAATAAAAAAAACTATCAGATTTTAATTGATACTTTAATCACTAGAAGTTAATTTATAAGGAGAGATTATTTCCGTACGGTAAAAATTAACAATTAAGAATGAATTATTAACAAACCTCTCATTGTTCATTGTTAATTATTCATTGTTAACTTGGCAAACTGAGGGCCTAAAATTTTATGGAAATAGAATGCGGCTTAATTTCAATTAGAATTATGACTAAACTGTTTACTTCCCTTTCAAGGGCAGCTTCCTGTTTATCAAAATTTAAATACGGAATATTCTCCCTTCTTCTTTTCTTTTCATCCCAGCTTTTATCTGCACAGGTAATTGTTATTAAACTGGATGGAGTAATTAATCCGGTTGCTGCCGATTTTATCCATGAACAGATTCTAAATGCCGATAAACAAAATGCGGAGTGCCTGATTATCGAGCTTAATACTCCGGGCGGACTGCTTAAGTCCACCCGTCTTATTGTGAGTGATTTTTTAAATTCCAAAGTTCCCCTAATAGTTTATGTATATCCCCAAGGCTCTCAGGCCGCATCTGCAGGTGTATTTATTACATTGGCCGCACACATTGCTGCAATGGCTCCCGGCACAAATATAGGAGCTGCACACCCTGTGATGATCGGTGAAGGGGGGAACACTAATACAAAAGACAGTATGGATATCGGAATGGAAAAAGCAACAAACGATGCTGCTGCTTTTATCCGGACAATTGCCGAAAAACGGGGACGCAATATTAACTGGGCCGAAAAATCCGTCAGGCAAAGCCTCTCTCTTTCTGAAACCGAAGCTCTTAAGGAGAATGTAATTAATATTATTGCAAAGAATTTAGACGAGCTTATTTCCCGGCTTGAAGGGTATAAAGTTGAAACCGCAGGAGGGATGAAGACAATCCATACTAAAGACAAGGAGATTAAATTCGCAGAGATGTCTTTTATCCAGAAGCTCCTTGATATAATCTCCAACCCGGAAATTGCTTATATATTTATGATGATCGGGATTTACGGACTGATATTTGAGCTTAGCAATCCCGGTTCAATACTTCCCGGCATAATCGGTGTAATTTGCCTTGTGCTTGCGTTCTATTCATTTCATACTCTCCCGGTTAATTATGCGGGATTTGCTTTAATCCTTTTCTCTGTTATCCTTTTTATTGCCGAAATTAAAGTTGTAAGCCATGGCTTGCTGGCTGCCGGAGGAATAATTTCCTTCATTATCGGTTCATTAATGCTTATTAATACAGATATCTCAGGTGATTTCATGGATATATCCTTAAGTATTATTATTACCGCAGCAGTGTTAACGGCTCTTTTCTTTTTATTTGCTGTCGGGAAAGGAATTGCCGCTCAAAAAAGGAAGGTTTCAACAGGAGGCGAGGCCCTCATAGGTGAATCGGGCACTGCCTTGTCTGCAATCGGAACAGATTTGACCGGTCAAGTCAAGCTGCACGGAGAAATCTGGAACGCCGAATGCCCCGAAGGTGAGATCGAACCGGGTGCAAAAGTAGTTGTAAGCAGCTTAGAAGGTTTAAACCTCGTCGTGAAAAGATCAAAATGAATTTTAATTTCCTAAATTACTAATGGGAGAATTAACTATGGATCCTCAATACGTTACAATCATAACACTTATATTTTTATTTTTAATAATAATACTTTCAAGTGCCATTAAAATACTGCGTGAGTATGAACGCGGTGTTATATTCAGGCTGGGCCGGCTGAATCCTACCAAAGGCCCGGGAATAATATTTCTCATACCTATAGTCGACAGGATGGTAAGGGTTTCCCTGCGAGTCGTTGCATTGGAAGTTCCATCACAGGATGTTATTACGCGTGATAACGTTTCAATTAAAGTCAGTGCGGTTATTTACTTCCGCGTTATAGATGCTTCAAAGGCGATAACTGAAGTTCAGGATTATTTATTCGCTACTTCACAGCTTGCGCAGACCACCCTCCGCAGCATGCTGGGGCAATCTGAACTTGATGAACTTCTTTCAGAACGGGATAAAATTAATAGACGGCTGCAAGAGACTATTGACACTCATACTGCACCATGGGGAATTAAGGTCTCCCTGGTTGAAGTTAAAAATGTTGATCTTCCGGTTGAAATGCAGCGCGCTATTGCCAAGCAGGCTGAAGCCGAAAGAGAACGCCGGGCTAAAATCATTCACGCTGAAGGCGAATTCCAGGCATCACAGCGACTCGCCGATGCTTCAAAGATCATCAGCACTTCTCCCTATGCACTGCAGCTCAGGTTCCTGCAGACCCTTACCGAAGTAGCGGCTGAAAAAAATTCAACTACAATTTTCCCTGTGCCTATCGACCTTTTTAAACCATTTATCGAATTGATGGAAAAGGCAA
>DATKLQ010000448.1:0-16486 GCA_035542335.1 Ignavibacteriaceae bacterium
TCTGCGCAGTTTCAAGCTGGCTCTCCGAAATTATTTTAGAGGCGAATAATTCTTTCTGCCTGTCCAGGTTATTTTTAGCTTCTATTAATTCGGATTCATTTAACTTCAAGTTTGCATTTGCCTCATCCAGCTGCGCCTGGATGTCGCTGTTTTCCAGCCTCGCAATAATCTGATTTTCCTTTACCTTATCTCCTTCAACCACTCCTAAATATACCAGGCGGCCCGTTCCTTTCGAAGCCACTGCGGCCTGTCTCTGAGCTACAACGTAACCGCTGGCGGTTAAGATTGCATCGGCCTGGGACGGAGATTGAAGGGCCGCAGAAGTTAATTCCACATCGACAGTTGAGGAAAGGAGCGATCCCGAAACATTGATCAATATTATTGCAGCAATAACTACTGCTGCAGCAATTATTATCCAAAGAAGGGTTTTCTTTTTTCTTTCAGGATTGGAATATTCCTCCCTTTTTGTTTTATCTATCCGTAGTGAGGATAAATCTGCATTTTTTGTTTCCACAATTATCCTGATCTATTAAATTTTAAAATAAGAAATTCTAATTTATTAAGAATTCTTGAAAATTTAATAGTATTAAAAGCACAAGTAGCCGGGTAATTTTACCAAAGCTTAAATAAAATGAGCATTAATGATCCTAAAATACCGGTTCCAATAAGATTAAACTGCTGGAAACATCATACGGGATATATTAAGCTGCGGATAAATAAAGCAGATAATATTGATCATTTTAATTCCATTATTAAGGAAATGCTCTGTATTGGGAATTCACAAATGGATTTATATACCGGGCATTTATCTCCGGCAGAGATTAGTAAATATATACGTGAATTTCTGAATGAAAAAAATATTTCTTCTTTTCAAGCTTACTTAAAATGGATTCATGATGAAGAAAAAGATTATAAGATGATCAATTTAAAAGATAATTCCAGCTGGATTCTCAGAGTCGGCAATGAAAATGAGAGATATGTTCACATTCATCCCGGGAGGTATTCCGAAGATTCAATAAGAGTGAAAGCAGCCGCATTGAAAACAGCAGTGGCTTCATTATTATGGAAAAAAATTAATAACCTGCCTGAGCTTGATTTGGAA
Organism: Ignavibacteriaceae bacterium; assembly: GCA_035542335.1. Taxonomy (GTDB): domain Bacteria; phylum Bacteroidota; class Ignavibacteria; order Ignavibacteriales; family Ignavibacteriaceae; genus DATKLQ01. The sequence continues at coordinate 1,103 of DATKLQ010000448.1, forward strand.
ACTATTAATTATGTAAGAAAAAATTTTATTGAGGAACCGCCGATAAAAGCTTTCCCCAGGACGGCAGAAAGAGGATTAAGAAAGATTATTTCCGTTCTCGATAATGAAGTGCTGCCGGATTCCTGATACCGGATGCCGGATACCTGATACCGGATAAATCAGGCATTCTATGGTCCGGTATCCAGCATCCAGTATCCAGAATCAAGTATCCAGTATCAAGAATCCAATATCCAGTATCCTCAGAAATAAACCTTTATCGTCTTAACCGAATTTTTCCCAGTTTTAACTTTAACACTGTTCCCGCTGAAGTTGATCTTATCTCCGTCCTCTTCTAGGAAGTTTGACTCAAGAATTTTTTTTGGCCTTTTCGGCAAATTAATTAATGCCTCGGTATCCTCACCTTTGGATTCGTACCATTGGATTATCAATGCATCCGAATCCTGAGCTTTTTTTACGGAAGTTAAAATCAGATTATCTCCGTTTATAGATATCAGCGATTTTTCCGTGGGAAGCTCACCGGAATGAATCCCGGTTCTGAATGCAATTAAAGGTGTGTTGAATTCATAGCCTTTTTTTACGGTATTAGCTGCTTTCCAATCGCCCGAATGAGGATAAAGCGCATATTCAATTTCGTGCTTTCCCATATCTGCATTTGGGTCAGGCCATTTCGGCGAACGCAGGAGTGAAAGCCTCATAACATTATCTTTTATATCATAACCGTATTTGGAATTATTGAGGAGGCTGACTCCATAATTATTGTCGGAAAGATCGGCCCACCTGATTGCGGGTACTTCATACCTGGCTTTCTGCCAGCTCGTTTCTCTTTTTGTCGATCGCTTTATTGTTCCGTAAGGAATTTCATAAGTAGCCGATGTATCTTTCACTGAAACTGTGAATGCCGTTTTAAGCATGGTTTTCTCTTCATGCCAGTCGACAGATGTTTTGAAATCAATTCTGTCTGCCCCGCTGTAAAGAACAATGTCCTGGTATATAAAAGATGAGGGGAAATTTGGCGTAGGAAAATCTTTCTTTACTCCGGGCTTCAGATAACTGAAGTATGCACGCACCACTGCTCTGACAGGCCCGGCTTCAATAACTTCCAATTTATCGAAGTGCAGAGGATATTTAACCCCGGTAAGCCCCAGGTTCCATGCTTCCCAGGCGGAAGGTTTATCCTCAAGAAGCTGGAGCTCATTTCCTCCCGAAGCCAATATTTCTTTATTATTTCTTTTATCTATTATGCTTGTTATGTATCCCGTCGACGGATTGATAGTTACTGTGAAAAATTCATTTTCCAGGTTATTCTCGGATGCTCTTAGGCTGCTTTTAATGTAGGGAGCTTTTCCTTTTTTTATTGCAAAAGTTTTATATCCTAAACCCGGAACCTTATCGGCTATAAAAATAATTTTTCGGCCGTACCTGCCGTTTGACAATACCTGTGAAGGAATTTGTTTCCCATTAGTATTGAGAATGGTGTATTCGCTAAAATCCCCTTTATCAAGCTCAAGAGTAACAAGATCTGTTCTTTCCCAGGCGAGCGGATTGAAAATAACCAGCGCCTCTTTCCCGATCTTTGCCGCCGACGTATTAATTCTGGCTGCTAAATCGCCCAGTGAATTTTGAAGGACATAATTCCCGGATTCAATTACATCCTTATAATCTTCGGCTGCATCGGAATAAACTTCCCCGATGCCTGATCCGGGCAGAATATCATGAAACTGGTTGAACATTGTATATTTCCATGCGGTGTCGAGATCTGCAGAAAGATATCTTCCCCCCAACAATTTGGCTATTGAGGAAAACTTTTCCGCGTCGGTTAAAAGCACTTCGCTCAGGCGGTTAAACTTTTTCATTTTTGCCTGTGTGGTAAAAGTCCCCTGGTGATATTCAAGGTAGAGTTCGTCTTTCCAGACGGGCAGTGACGCAAGATTTTTCTCTTCCAGCCAGTTGAGATACTGTTCGGCCGTACCATATTCTACATTTGGGAAGAAATCCAGAGATTTAAGGTGTTCGATTCGTTCGATCATATCTTTAGTCGGACCCCCGCCATGGTCACCTATGCCAAAGAGCACCATCATTTTTTTAAAGCCGGTATTCGCTTCAAACTGCCTGAGCCAATCAACAAGCTGGTAAGCCTGCGTAATTGTATTTACGTAATCGAAAGGGAAGTAGGAAAGTATACGGGATCCGTCGGGGGATTCCCACCAGAAAACCCGGTAGGGAAAAACATTTGTTTCGTTCCATCCGATTTTCTGGGTAATAAAAGCGTTTATTCCTGCATTTTTATAGAACATCGGCATATTCCAGTTATACCCGAATGAATCCGGATTCCATCCGATCTTTACATTCTTACCGAACTTTGCTTTAAAATAGCTTTTTGCATATAGAAGATGGCGGTCCCAAGAAACACCGTCTATTAAATTGCAGTCGGGTTCAATCCACATTCCTCCTGATAGTTCCCACCTGTTATTATAAACATTTTCAACAATCTTCTGAAAAACATCGGGATAAATTTTTTCCATCCAGTCATAATATTGAGCCGCACTTTGAGTGTAGGTAAAACCGGGGTAACTCTGCATCACGTTAAAGACCGAACTAAAAGTATTTTTACAGACTTCAACTGTTTCCCTTTTTCTCCAGAGCCATGCGGCATCTATATGGGCATTTGCATCAAAATAAAGAGTGAACCGTTTTATGAATTCCTTAATTGGTTCAAGCTTCGGTCTGACCTCCTGCAGGTTTGCCAAGAAGTTGTCCGCTTCACCGTATTCCAGGACACCTGCATCTATTTCATCGGCAGTTTCCTGGAGAAGCTCGTTCAGCTTTGTCCTTTCGTCTTTCGGAATATCTGATTTATCAATCCCGGGATCGTATTTAACGCGGGCATTTGTCTGGTAGGTTTCAAGGCTTAGAAGGCGCTGGGCAGTTTTCATTCCTAAAGAGAAATCCCTGATCTTGGTTTGAACCTCTTTAGCGGATTCGACATTAATTTCGGCACGAAGCAGTCTTAAAACATTTGCCGTGTTTATAATTTTTACTGCAACCAGAAACTTTTGTCCCGGTTCGGCTTTTTCCGTAAGTGTAAAATCCCCGTCCCACGAGAAATAACCCTTTTCTTCACCGTTTACCCACACGTAACCGTAATCATCAGCCGTAATTGAAAGTACGGCTTTACCTTTTACTTCCTGGCCCAGTATTTCATCTGGCAGCTCGATCTCTTTCCGGATCCAGCATGAATCAAAATTTAAAGGTTGATTTATCTTTAATTCTTCCCACTCCGAATCGTCAAAGTCGATACTATACGGATTCCCCTCTATTTTTGCTTCCTTCAGATTAGGGCTTACCTTCCATTCGTCATATGAGTATGTGGTTAATGTATCGATAAGATGCGTTAAATTATCTACATTGGTTTGCGGTTTCATGTCCCGGTACAAAAAAAATGATAAGCCGTAAATTAATATGAAGCTAATCCTGCAATTAATAAGTAGAAATGATTTCATAAAACATTTCCCTTTTTTTTGGAAAAGTAAGAAAAAAAACAATTAGAGGTAAGATTCCCTGCAAAAATAGTTTGAAGAAATTTTTGCCGTGAGAAAAATTAAGCTAGGCAGGAATGATTTATTTTTTAGAGTCTTTAAGCAAAGAAAATGGATTAAACTTTCTTAAAATTGGAACTGCAGCGTTAAATTTGCCGGTGGATTCACATTTCAAGGAATTATTCTCTGTTATAAAAATACGGATTTGACTTATGAATCCACGGGAAATAACCTTGTAATCGGGGGAATTATTGCCGCCGGTAAATCCGTTAATTTTAAACTCTCCGGCACCATGGATGTTAAGTACAGCCAGGATGTGATCAATACTGTCAAGGCTAATTTAAAATCGAACGGCTTTACTATTCTTTCCTGGTATGAATGAGATTAATGCAAATAATTTCTTTTGAACTTTAAATATTCTTATTTTTGTTTCGATTTTATAATAAAGCTCGACAGAAGATGCTTTAGAAGAGGGAATTTATTTTCCAAGGACTGTTCGCTATCCACCAGCTTACATCCTGTTACTACACTGCAGGCATTCGTCAATTCATTTTAATAAAAAATTTAAAACCATTTTTTTATTGAGGGTAAAATGAAGATTGAAGATGCAGTTTCTTATTGCGGGCTGTCATGTGCGGGCTGCCTGATTTATTGTGCTTCAAAAGTGGAGGACAAAGCGGTACAAATTAAGCTGCGCACCAGAATAGCTCAAATCAGCAATGAGCAATACGGGACAAATTATACTTTTGAGGATATTAAAAATTGCGACGGATGCCGCAGTGAATGCGGTTCATTGTTTTTATCCTCTTTAAATTGCGAGGTTAGAAAATGTGCCAGAGAGAGTGGATGCAAAAGCTGTTCATATTGTCCTAACTATGCCTGCGCAAAGCTGCAGGAAATATTTTCTTCGGATCCGAGTGCAAAAACATGGCTGGAGGTGATAAGAAGCGTTTTATAACTAAGGATACTCGATTCTGGATACTCGATGCTGGATACTGGATACCAGATGCTGGATATTGGATTCCAGGTGCCGGATCCCGGATTCCAGATACAGGATGATGAAGCTCATTGGATATTTGTAATAGTAAGAGTTATTAGAAAGTCAGTAATTATCATTTATAGTCATTCATAGTCATTTGTAGTCGCATGACGCGTAGGGCAGGGAGCATATGTGTAGATGCACTAAGATTCGCTCCATTTTCAATTTACCATTTCTAGCATTTTTGCCTACTGCATAAACTGGCAGAGCCAGAACCAAACTTTGGGAATTCGGTTACGGTTACGAAGCCCGTTTCGAATATCGGTAACGTGTATTCTTCGATTTACGTTTTACATCCAACGATACGGGTTTCATTACCGAATACCGCTAAACCATTTCTTTTCCATTTTGCATTCAATTTGACAATAAAGTACCTATTGCTTACTGAAATTTGGATTCTTTTTTTGAACTTTTCCTATTAGTGGCTATATTTGTTTTCTTAAAAAAACGGCGGGGTAGCTCAGTAGGTCAGAGCAGTGGAATCATAATCCACGTGTCGGGGGTTCGAATCCCTCCCCCGCTACAATCCTGCTCTTGTAAAGTAGAATAAAAGGAGTAAAAATGTTTAATGTATTGTTAACTGTTTCATCTCTAGTCGCGATTTTTCTGATAATAATGGTTCTGCTTCAGGCAAGCAAAGGGGGAGGATTGGCAGGAACTTTCGGCGGAGGGAACGTTGGTGCAATGTTCGGAACCAGGAGAACTGCCGATTTTCTTAGTAAAGCTACATGGTGGCTGGCAGGAATGCTTACCTTGCTTGCATTAATTGCAAACCTTTTCTTTTTACCCGGGCAGGGTACAAACCAAAGGGAGAGTATAATCCAGAGATCAGGAAGACAGACAGTTCCTCAATCACCTTCCTTACCGAATCAGGTACCGCAGCAAGGGCAGTAAGGTATAAGGGCATAAAGGTATAGGGGTATAAGGGTATTTAGCAATATATTCGATATTTATTATTCGAAATTCAGTATTCGATATTCATTATTCGAAATTCAGTATTTGATATTTCTGTCCCTTTTTACAAAACTTTACTATATCTCTAGTTCCATTCTATAGGAATAAAAGAATAAAAAGAAGACGCATATAACTTTAAACCTCTATAACTTTATTCCCGTTCTTCTTATCTCCCTCTACTCCCATTCTGCCAAAAGCTGCACGATTTCGTCCTGAATATCCCTATAATAATTCCCACGGTTTTTGTTGAATTCAAAGAAGATGCTGATAATCAGGTCATCGCCTTTTTTGGTGGTAAGATATCCTGCTAGTGAAATCACCCCTTCTAAAGTTCCGGTCTTTCCATGAAAATTATTTTCCGCCGCAGTGCCGATCATTCTGTGAGCAAGTGTTCCATCTACGCCGGCAATGCTGAAGGAATTGTAAAAATCTTGGTAATTCACAAGATCGAAATACATTTTTTCGAGCAGCCCGGTCACCGCACCGACAGTTATCTGGTTGAACCTTGAAATACCCGAACCGTCGACAACCGAAGTATTTTCCGAATAGATTCCGTTCTCCTCGATAAAGTTAAGGACAGCCTGAGTTGAATAGAAGGAATTCCCTTGGAGTCCGCTTGAAACAGCCCCTAATGTTTTAAATAAACATTCCGCAAGAAAATTATCGCTTCTTTTATTGATCAACTTCAGCAGTTCCTTGAGTTCGATTTTTGATTCTGCCAGGGTGAAAGCATTTAACGGCGCTTCACCTTTTTTACAGTTTGATTCGCACTTGATCCCGGATTTCTGCAATTCCTCCTTAAGCAGTTCGGCTGCATATTGAGGAGGATCCTGAATATAGGAAATATACCTTCTCATCCTTCTGCCGCGTTTTTTGTATATCACATGAATATTCCTGTCGATAACAATTGCAGAAACGGGCGGAAGCTTTACGCTGGAGATTTCATCCCCAATCCAATCGTCCCGGCTGTAAACATCATCGAAAAACGTATCATCCCCGATAATATTTCCCGTTATTTTTTTTATTCCCTTATTTTTTACCTCGAGTACCATTGATTCAAGATCATCCTCGGTAAAGGCGGAATTTCCGTATCCTTTTATATAAATATTTCCATTTAAAACCCCGTCTTCAAAATCATCGTCATCGGATAGAATCTTGGTGCTGAGCGGGTAGCTGCCTCCCATAAGCGATAAGGCCGTTGCAGTCGTAAATAATTTATTGTTCGATGCAGGAATCATCGGCTGTGTATGGTTTAAAGAAATTATTGTATCCTGTGTCAGGGGGTTATAAATCATCATGCCGACTTTCGTGGTAGGGGAGAGCTTTGAGAGAATATTTAAAATCTGCTGCTGTATCTCTTCCTTGGATTTTGGAAAGGAAATGTTGAGCAGCATGAGAAAGGGCAAAATCAGTCTGTTAATCATTCTAAATAAAATCTAATCAGGTTTGCAAATAGGTAAATAATTTTTATTATTATCTTTCCACCGAAAGATAAAATAAATTTTAATGAAAAATCCTGAAGAAATAAATATCTTTCATCATGAATTAATCTGCTTCAGGAATTTTATTCAATAACTCTATCTATACCGCAGTAAAATTATGGGAAAACAAAAAACTCTTTTAAAGGCTTATGAGAATCTTGAATTTTTAAATTCAGCCGAAGCGCGGATTATCAGAATGCTCTCGGAATTTCTCGAGCCCCAAAGCAAATTCAGGAAGCATAAAATTATAGATACTATTGTTTTTTTCGGATCGGCAAGATTGAAATCCAGGAAGGAAGCTTTAAAAGATTACAACTCCTTTAAAACAATTAATCCGAAATACACCTCGAAGCTTGCGGAAAATTTGAGAGCGGCACAGACAATGGTGGAGATGTCTAAATATTATGAGGATGCCGTTGAACTCTCCAGGAGGCTGACGGAATGGTCGCTGAGCCTAAAAACTGCTGTGAATAGATTTATTATCTGCACCGGCGGCGGACCTGGAATAATGGAAGCGGCAAATAAAGGGGCTACCATTGCAGGCGGCTATTCAATCGGCTTAAATATAAGCATACCTTTTGAACAATTTATAAATAAATATGTAACCCCTGAGCTGAGTTTTGTATTCCACTACTTCTTCATGAGAAAATTCTGGTTTGCTTACCTGGCTAAGTCACTAGTGGTCTTTCCAGGAGGTTTCGGAACCATGGATGAATTTTTTGAGCTGCTTACCTTAATCCAGACCGGAAAAATAAAAAAGAAGCTTTTGCTTATTGTTTATGATAAGAAATACTGGAGCAATATTATTAATTTTGAAGGGCTTATGAATAACGGCGTGATTTCAAAAGCCGATTTGAATAACTTCAGCTTCTGTGATTCCGTGGAGGAAGCTTTCATAAAAATAAAAACACATTTTGAAAAACACTATCTTACCGAAAAAACGAGCGGCAATACTGAACTCAGCCTGCATTGACTTGTAACCTGTGAATAAGCTTCCGGATTCGCCCGCAATGACATTAGAGCCAAAAAAAAGCCTCTGAATTTACAGAGGCTTAATTTCCGACTGGCAGGATTAAAAGAAGACTATTCCATGTTATCGATCCTGTGAGCACGTCTGGCAGCTTTCATTTTTTCCATCCTCTTTTTTATCGAGGGTTTAATGAAAAAAGTTCTTTTCTTATATTCTTTGAGAATACCCGATCTCTCATATTTCTTCTTAAATCTTTTTAGAGCTTTGTCAATTGATTCATTTTCGCCGACATTAATACCGACCAAACTATCACCTCACTTTGCTGCCTGCCGGTAGGCAAGATTTTAAATATTGAATGATTCGATTAATTTTCTTAAACCTGATTTTTGAAATTCGACCGCAATGGAACTCTTGCCGTTCGATAAAACTTCCTTGGAAACTACTTTCCCGAAGTCATTCCAGTTTTCATGATAAATAGATTCACCCACGGAAAAAGATTTTGCCGGGGAATAAACAGTGCAATTTTCGTTTTCAATCCCTTCAAGGGATGGTTTTGAAATTTTTATATCTTCTGCAATATTAATAATCATGGTCTGCTTGCATTTCTTGCATTTTGCCCACCTTTTATTTTCAGGCTCCGTGCCTGAAACTTCGCCGGCTAACTCCATTTTGGTTACCGTGTTGCAGATGCTGCAGAATGCTTCAACGTTCTTTATTCGTGCCATTCATTCCTAAATAATTTATTTGCAGACTTTTAAAATATTAAACTATTCCTCTATAATCAAGAATTTCGATAACTAACGAGCCTTCAGCTTTAAGAAAGTTCTTTTTATGACCGATTTCTTCATTTTCTATTGTATTGCCGAATGTTCCGGAACTATTTTCAATCAAATTGCTGATTATTGCTTAAAAATAAGGCCGTTTTTTATTTCCCCGGTTGAGTTTTCGATATTGTAAAGAAAGCCGTTAATGATTATAGATTTTACTATTCCCTCTTTGCTGATGACGAAATCAGCAGGCCCTTCAATTTCAATATTCTCTCTTGGAGAGGGTTTGTTATTTAAAATAATATTTATCGGCAGTGCGGAATATTCCGGAAGTGAACCGCCGCTGTCCGGATTTGCAGATTTCATTTGAACCGCCGTAAATCCTTCCCTATAAAGCTCTTTAAAATTAATTTTTTCAATTTCCGATAAAGAATTAAACACTTTTTCATATGTCCTGCCCAAAGACACTTCCATGCCGGCAAAATCATAATCTTCATAGCCGAAGAAAACGGACAGATCGCCTGCGTCTTCCACATAAGAGCTGTAATAGAAATTTTTTCCCCCATTGACATTGACTTCTTCACGGTTAATCCCCAAATCGATTAGGAATTCGCGGCCCTTTATTTTAAATGTTAAATTCCGGATTAAAAGATCCATCAGCCATTCCTCATTGTTTGGAATGCTTTCGTATGTCTCGATAGATTCGCCCGAATAATTTTTTTCGGATATGCTTTTAAAGGCGCATAAGAGCGCAATAAAGTTCAGCTTCCTTATGAATTGCTTCTCGGGATCATCTTTCCATCCTCCCGACTCAATAAGTATTGTGCTTGTTCCCCACCTTTGGAAGTTATCTCCGAAAGCCCGCGGTTCGAAATCGTCGCTGTACTTGGCAATATGACCAGGGATAAAGCTCGAAAGTATTTTATAGAGTTCGGCAGTAAGCTTCATGGCTTTTTCTCTTACGGTATCGATTGTCTTATTGCCGTCTATAGCCGGTGCCAGGAATGAAAGAGTAGCAGATTTAAAAGTATTTCCCGCCGAATACCGTGTGCTTTGATCATGAAGGTTGAATCCGAATTCGGCTTTGAGGCTGTCGAAAGTTTCTCTTAAAATTCTTGCTTCGGGCATCTGCTGCCTTACGGCATCCCGGTTCAGATCGATATTAAAAGAATTTCTGCGTTGGTATATTTCTGCGCCGTCCGGGTTGATCATGGGCATAAAATAAACAGTTGCATTCTCAAGCAGCTTTTTCTTGAATTCCGAAAACCTGGACTCGTCGCAGAAGAAATTAAATATATCGAACATAGCCATGGTTGCAGTAGGCTCATCGCCGTGCATTTGAGACCAGAGAAATATTTTTTGATCCCCTGAACCGGCAGAGATTAAAAAAATATCCCGCCCTTCGGCGGATTCCCCCGCTTTTTTTACTTTGAAGAGAGTATTATTCTTCAATCTGCCGATGATCGGTAAAAGATCCGAATGCTTGAATCTTCGCTGATTGATCGTTTTTTCTTTAAAGTTTTCATAGTCATAGTACAGCCGGTTTGCAAAATCAATATCTTGTGCCATGTCGATCCTGTTAATTATTAAAATTATTATAATTACTATTATCATTTTTTTTATGCTAATTTACTTATAACCGCATTTATTTACTAAGCTCATTTTTAAAATGGAGAAATATGGAAACATCTGCGTTGAAAATCGGATCTAAAATTCCTTCATTTGCTCTTAAAGGAATCGATTCGAAAGAATATACTTTAGATACCTTTAAAGATAAAAAAGCATTAGTAATAATATTCAGCTGCAATCATTGTCCCTATGTACAGGCATATGAGGCAAGAATTAAAGAAATCCAGAGCGATTATGCCGATAAGGGAGTTCAGGTAGCAGCGATTAATTCCAACGATGATTCAATGTATGCGGAAGATTCTTTCGAAGGAATGATAAAAAGGGCGGCAGAGAAGAAATTCAACTTTCCTTACCTTAGAGACGAAGATCAGTCTGCTGCGAAAGCATTCGATGCCTCCCATACCCCGGAAATATTTTTATTTGACCAGGAAAGAAAACTAGTATATCACGGGAAGATAGACGACAACTGGCAGTCTCCGGATAAAGTTAAAAATAAATATTTACGAAATGCCTTGAATGAGCTTCTGGCAGGGAAGGAAATATCGATCCCCGAAACTTACTCTATTGGATGCACTATTAAATGGAAAGATAGTTTTAAGAGTGAGAATGAGAATAAGTTATTAAGTTAATAGGTTAAAAAGTTATTAAGTTTTATCGTGATTTACGGAGCTATCTTTCTCTTTCTCCTTCTCCCGCCTTTGGTGAGGTTCGCCTTCGGCGACTTTCTCTTAATCTTGAACTAGTACATAAATCCGAAGTTCAAAGTTAAAAAGATCCCTCCCACGTCTTTTCTGTGCTTTCCGTAAAGAGTCTCCACACCCTCATTAAATAGATGAATTACATAGTACCGGAGGTTTACACCGATGAGATTGGATTTATCAAGACCGAAATTAGCACCGAATCCTGCGTATCCTCCCACGGCATAATTGGCATGAGCTTTACCGAATGCGTCGAAATACTCTTTGTCGTATGGAGTTGTAAAAACCAGAGATGGTCCGACTCCCATGTTTAAGTATGGACGAAGATTGTCATAGATTACGCTTTCGAAAAGCCTGTACTGTACTCCCAGGTTGAGCGGCACTAAAAATACTCTGTTCTTTTTTCCATTTACCGGTATGGGATTTCCGAAGATATCATAATAATCAAATTCCTGATCATCCTTCGACTCGGATAATGAAATATCTCCGAAGAGAGTAACTTTCTGTGAAACCGCTCTTCTGTAGAATGTTCCAAGCCCCACTCCTCCTTCGCTGAACATTACATCGACACCGAAAGCATTGGCGGGGAATTCTTCAGGTTTTTTGTCCGGTGCTAATTCCCCTATTTCCTGCGGTTTTGTATTGAAGAAAGGAATTATTAATAGTAAAATAAAGATCGGTTTTTTCATATTGATTTTATTCCTATTCAAAAAAAACAAAAGTATTTATTAAATTCAACTAAATTATTTATCATTAGGGATTCCCGGCACATAGAATTTGCTATTTTCAGCGTCTTCTTTCATTATAATGAGTTTAATCATAAAGAAAAGGATGAAATCAGCAGGAGTTCAAGTTTAAGTTCAAGTTTAAGTTTAAGTTCAAGCATGCCTTGCAGCAGGCTGGTTCATTTCAAGCAGCTAAGCCTCGGGCTCAATCATATTTGGTTCAACCTGAACAATGAACTTGAATTTGAACATGAGCTTACATTTTAATAAAATAAGAGAAAGCTTAAACGGATTTTTCTATGATTTTGACAAAATCGGAAATAGATTCCATCGATATCGATACACTGGTAAATGCAAAGATTTCTGCTGGGAAGCTGAATGAATTGCTGCTTATAGTACCGACTAACAGAAAACTCAGAAGCTTAAGAAAAGAAATTATTAGCCGCTCTCCGAATAAAGCCGCCGGGAGAATAAATATTGATACAATCGGAACCTTTGCCGAAAAACTTTTATTCCCGTATGCTTCTTCCGGTAAGATCTTAAGCGAGGCAGCTTCTTCTATTTTATTGAAGCAAAGTTTCACCGGATTGCTGAATGCCGGGAAGATAAAATATTTTTCAAATTATAAGAATGAAATTCCCGCCGGTACGCTCGATCGGGTGATGAGCGTTATTTCGGAATATAAGAAGCACGGAATCTCGCCGGACCATTTGAGAGCAGAAACCGGCACGCTCCGGGGATCTGAGAAATTTAAAGCCGATGATATCGCGAATATTTATCAAGCATATCAGTCCAGATGCAGGGAATTGTCCGTCCGGGATATCGGGGATGTCTACTTTGATTTAAATAATCTTCCGTGGAAAAAGTTCGAAGGTAATTTCCGGGAACTATTCCCGGATGTCGATCTGATCGTAATCAGCGGCTTCGATGAGTTTACAATTCCTGAAGTAGTGATAATAAATTCCGCGGCCGGGATTGCAGGTTTAAATTTATTTTTATCTTTCGATTACTTCGGCAAAAATCCGCTGATTTTTTCCCACCTCGATAAATGCTATAACGATTTTATCTCCAGGGGCTTTGCTGCAGTGAAAGACTTGTCGGAAGCCGGATTTGTTTTTAAATCTTTCCTGATGAAGAATCTATTTTCTCTTTCATTTGATCGGGGAGAAAGAAAAAATTTTAACGACATGCCGGAAAATTTTTACAAAAAGATAGAAGCCTCCTCCAGGGAAAAAGAAATTGAATTTATTGCAAAAGAGATAAAATCTCTTATTTATGAAGAGCAGGCCGAACCGAGCCGGATTTGCGTGGCATTCAATCTTATACGCGGCTATTCCCCGATAATTAGGGACATTTTTTCTTCCTATGGGCTCCCTTTTAATCTTACCGACAGGCTTTCCTTAAGCACTTCGCAGCCGGTGGTTTCTGTTCTTAATTTCATGGAAATTCTGGAGAAGGATTTTTATTATAAAAATATTTTCAGGGCCCTGAGCGGCGGATTTTTATCGCTCGAAGAGATCAATTTATCCTATCTCCTAAAGGCTTCCGTTGATTTAAAAATAATTTCCGGGTATGAGCACTGGAGGCAAAAGCTTAAAGATGCCCTTCTTATAGAGAAAGATGAAGAAGGTATTTTCGAAAACCGGGAATACCTGAAAAAGATATACACTAAGGCTCTCAAGGATATTGACAAGCTTTACAGGTATTTAAAACCGTTCGACAAGAAAATGACTCTCATGGAATTCTACGGGAAGCTGTCGGACTTCCTGTTCAGATTGGAAATGCCTACCGTTTTGATCAGTAATCCGGGAAACAGCATTGAAGAAAATATAAAAGGCCTTACGGTTTTCCTGGATACTACAAAAGAAATCATTTTGCTTCTGGAAAGAGAATTTGGAAAGGAAACCAGGTTTTCCCTCAAGTTCCTTTTAAATAACATTAGGACCATGATGGCCTCGGCCAGGTATAATATTTCCGAGAAGCCGGGATACGGCGTGCAGGTAACTACCATTAATGAAATACGGGGTCTTGAGTTTGATTATTTGTTTATCTCCGGCCTTTGCGACGGAGATTTCCCAACGAGGTATACTCCCGAGATCTTTTTCTCCGGCTCCTCCCGCATAAAGAGAGACGAAATAAATCATCAGATCGAAGAACGGTACCGTTTTTATCAGGCTCTCTGCTGCTGGAGAAAAAAGCTGTACCTTACTTTACCGAAGCAGGATGAAAGGAAAGAGCTGGTCGAGTCTAATTTCATAACTGAATTCGAAAGGTTATTTGCGCCGGAAGTTAAAACTGAAAAAGAATATTCGGATAAAATTTATTCAAAGGAGGAATTTTTAATTCGTGCCGGAATGTCCGGCCTGGATTCTTTAGGAAAAATGTTTGCCGGTAAGGAATTAGAATTGAATACGGAGCAGATTAAGGAATCTATAAGAATTGATAAGATAAGAAGAGAATCGCCCTTCGGGGACTCGGAATATACAGGGAGCATATACAAACAGCTTTCTCCCTTGGCAAAACAGGAGATAGATGCCCTGAAAGAAAAGGAATATTCCGTATCTCAGCTTGAAACTTATGCAATGTGTCCTTACAGGTATTTTGCCTGGAAAATATTAATGCTTGAGGAGATTCAGGAGCCTACCGAGGAAGTCGAAGCTATTGAAATGGGGAGCATCCTTCATAAAATCTTATATGAATTTTATAAAGAGCTGAGGAACAAAAAAATTCTTTTAAATAAAGCGGATAAAGAAAAGCTTGCCGAAGCGGAAGAGCTGCTGTTTGCTGTTGCCGAAAAAAATATAGAGAAAGCAAATTTTTCTTCTCCCCTGGCTTTTTTTGAAAGAGAAAAGATTCTGGGAATAAACGGGAACAGGAAGAATTCAATACTCTATAAATTTTTGGAAGAAGAGATCAAATCCCCGGAGGGATTCGCACCCGATTTTCTAGAGGTTAATTTCAGCAGCAAAGAGAATGAAGAAGCTCAATCGGACGATGCAGGATTTAATAAAAAAATTAAGGTCAGGGGAAAAATAGACAGAATCGATGTAGATAAGGCTGGAAATTCGCTGAGGGTAATAGATTACAAGCTCAGCGGCAAAAAGCCGACAAATGAAGAACTGCTGAACGGCAAATCTTTGCAGCTTCCCCTTTACCTTTTTGCGGCAAAACATTTGATTAATGCCCAATTGTACAAAGACTATGAATCGGAAGCAGGAATTTATTCTTTAAAGTTTAGGGAAGGAAAATTCGGCTACAGCGAAATTAAACTGAGATCTGCAGATGAACTTGTCAGAATATGCCTGGAAGCAATTGAGAAATATATAGGGGAAATTAATAAAGGATATTTTCATTTATCCCAGCTGGAAGAGAGGGAAAATAAAATCTGCAGGTTCTGCAGCTTTAAATCGATCTGCAGGATAAGAGAAATAAGCTGAAATGATAGGGTAGTTGTCCGTTAAAAGTCCATTGTTAATCGTTCACCGCAAATGCGTGTTTTTAGTCTTGACTTTGCGAATGACTATTAACAAATAACGATTAACTAATTAGGTAGGACACGTCCGAACTTCTCGGAACTTGACAAGC
>DATKLQ010000449.1:0-6143 GCA_035542335.1 Ignavibacteriaceae bacterium
ATTCCGTATCCGCTGTTCTTTAATATTCCCTGCACCAGCTCGGTATCGGCCACATTCATCTGGCAGCCGTAAGTTTCTATGTAAACGTTATTCCCGTGCATCCTATACTAATTTTTTTGTCAGCCAATATATGAAATATAGCCAGGGGGTTCAATTGCTTAAAATGGGGTGTGATAGCAATGGAAAATGGAAAACGGAAGATGGTAAATGGTAAAAGTCTGCAGTTCGCAGTCTTCAGTAGGCAATAAGTAAGTGGTAAATGGAAAATAGAAGAAGTTTTCAGTCAGCAATAAGCGATGGAACATGGATTGCTCTATCCGCTTTGCTCTTTGCCCGAAGGCTATTACTAAAATTACAGGATTGCAAAATTACAAGATAGCAAGATTAACTTAGCTTCAGCTATGATTTACGATTTTGATTTACGGCAGTACAATGAATGGCTACAAATGACTACTGACCAATGACTATTTGGGGCGCATTAATATTGTTCGATCAATTCCCCGCAATCTACAGGAATCATCGGCAAAGGAAGTCCGTTATTTTTAAACCTGTATTTTAAATCTTCAACGGCTGTATTCTTTTCCTGTCCGTCATCTATCCCGATTAATTTTGGAACGAAAACACTCAGATCAATTAAAAGAGGTTTAGGATATTCTATCAATTCATATTCTCCCTTTTTTAAATCAGCTTTTCCTGCAGCAATATTAATTGCATCATACAATCCGCCAAGCTTATCGACAAGACCGTTTTCAACTCCGTCCATACCGGACCAGACTCTCCCTTGCCCGATTTCATCAACTTTATCTTCGCTCATATGCCGGCCCAAGGCAACTCTGCTTACAAAATCTTTGTACGCAATTTTTATAAGTTTTTCGAATCTTTTTTTCTCTTCGTCAAATAAATCCCTGTCGGGAAGCATAACACCGATAATGGGTAATGAAAAACCATAGCCGAGCTCCGCATGAGCGCCGTACTTGACGTAATCAGTTGAAACCCCGAGAAGCTCCTTTAAACCCTTATTGTAATACCATCCGGCTATAACTCCGATGGAACCTGTAATAGTATTAGGTGCTGCCAGAATTGTATCGCCGTACATTGAGAGCCAATAGCCTCCGGAACCGGCAACTCCTCCCTGTGTTACTATAACCGGCTTTTTCAAGCTGCACTTTCTTAATGCTTCTGCAACCAAATCGGATGCAAGTGCATCCCCGCCCGGTGATTCCACGCGGAACACGACTGCTTTTATCCCGTCATTTTCCGTAACAGCTTCGACATCTTTGGATAGCTCCCTTGCATTTATACCTTCATCCATTGCACAGACCCCGACCGCATAGATCACTGCGATCTTCGGTTTTTCACCCCAGTAATTATCAGAGGGCAGCTTAAATTCTTCCAGCGAATTGGGATCCGTAAAGTTCTTTTCGCTTCCTTCCATACCTGCAATCATCTCCTTAACTTCATCCCATCTCCCGATTTTATCTGCCAGACCTTCCTTTATAGCTTCAAATGGAAGATAGACATATGAATTAACAAGGCTGTCAAATTTTGCCGGAGGAATCTTCCTTCCTTCGCAAATATCGTTTTTTGCAGCTGCATAAAAATCATTTATTATTTCCTGCCATTGGATGCTGTCTGCTTCACTCATAGATGTTCTGGAGAAAGTTTCGTTTGCCGATTTGTATTTAAAATATCTCAGCTCCGTAAATCCGACTCCGAGCTTATCAAGTGTTTCTTTGTAATAGCTTCTTCCGAAAAGATATCCTTCAAGTATAATCAATCCTTGAGGATCAATTACTATTTTATCGGCTATAGAAGCGAGATGATACCCGCTGATTCCCGTTCTGTCGATATAAACAATGATATGCTTCCCGGAAGATTTAAAGTCTTTTAATTTTTTTCTCAGCTCCCATATCATTTCCCTGCTTGTTTCCAGACCCGACATATTAATAGCAATGCCGGAAACTGTCTTATCATTTTTTGCGGCATCAATCTGATCGAGCAGATTCAGAAGAGTTTTTGAATCATCAAAGAAAACGTAGCGTTGGTATTTTACTTTTCCCAAAAGATCCATTTTGACATAATTCTTTTTCGGAAATATGGATGAAAAGAAATTCCTGTCGTATCCCCCGATTCTTATGCCGTAAACATTAGAAACATTTTTCCCCTTTGAATCGAAATCAGGGCGTACGGAAAATCCTAAGTTACCTAATGAAAGCTGGATTCCGGCGTTAAAGCTCTTTCCTTCGAAGTATCTTCCCGTGAATCTAATTCCCGGGATTAATTCGACTGCTGCCCCCGCGCTCCAATTAACGGCAGACGCCTTTAAATCTTTCCTATATACATAATCTCCAAATAAAGAGATCTTTTCATCTCTAAAAGGTCTGAGGGCCAAATCTAGTGCACCCTCTACCACAGCATCGGTAGGGAAATTCCCGATTAAACCAATCGAAAGATAATTCAACGGTCTGTATAGAATGCCTGCCGTAAAGAGATTAGAATGATCGAAGAAATCTCTATCCCCGGAAGACCATCCGTAAGCGATGCCTAAGCTTAAAGAATGATTTCCCGCCGCAGTGGAAATCTTATAATCAGTTATTGAGTTTTGGGAAAGCTTCTCTTTAACAAAGCCGAACCCGATATGAGGAGCTGCGGTAAAGAATCCCCATCTGCTGAAACCGGAAGGCTCTTGATCATTTTCTACCAGCGAAGTCCAGAATATTTCCATATCGATTTTATCCATAGCCGAAAGAAGGGCAGGGTTATCGTATCCATACAGGCCGTACTTCATTGCACCCGGAGAAACGGGCCAAAAAGAATTGCTCGTATAATAAACAGCCCGCTGCTCATTACCAGAATTATTATTTGGCTTCTGGGCAGCTGCAGTGAAATTTAAAATTATAATAAGCAGAAGAATTATTTTGATCGGTTTCATTGAAGGCTCCAAGAATTTCTTAGATTCGGACGCAATATAATTTTTTAATTTTTTTTATTAAAATTTTATTTGATTAACTTTATCAATAAATTTACCTGTATTGTTTTTAAATTTTTTTAAATGATAGAGATAAATAATCTTCATAAAAGATTCGGTGAAAATCCTGTTTTAAACGGCATCAATTTAAAGATAGATACCGGTGAAACAATTGTTATTGTCGGAAGAAGCGGCTGCGGGAAGAGCGTTCTTATAAAACATATTGTCGGGCTTCTTTATCCTGATTCAGGATTTGTGAAAGTAGAAAACCAGGTAATAAATGAATTGGATGAAGAAGAGTTATATAAACTAAGAAGGAAATTCGGATTTCTTTTCCAGGGCGCTGCACTATTTGATTCAATGACGGTGGAGGAAAATGTCGCGCTCCCTCTTGTGGAATCGGGACAAGCTTCGAATATAAGCGGCAACGGATCGAAGAAGAAAGAGATCAATAAGGTTATTGAAGAAAAGCTTGAGATGGTAGGTCTGCCCGGGATACAAAAACTAAAACCTGCCGAACTTTCCGGCGGAATGAAAAAGAGAGTAGGGCTAGCCAGGGCTCTCGTTACAAATCCAGATTATATTTTTTACGATGAGCCGACAACGGGGCTAGATCCCATTATGGCCGATTCAATCGACAACCTCATAAAAGAATTAAGTGAAAAGCTCAGCGTTACTTCGGTTGTAGTTACGCACGATATGTACAGCGTGAAAAATGTAGCCGATAAAGTCGCTATGATGCACGAGGGGAAAATCTATTTTGCGGGAACCCCCGCAGAGTTCACGGATTCGGAGGATAAAGTAATTACCGATTTCATTAAAAGAACGGAGGTATAAATAACAGTTAATACTGTTTTTTCTATATTTTTTATCACAACTCATTACTTTTTCTATCTTTAATTTTAATTGTGGAAGGTAAAGTGCTATGAAGAAGGTAATCGTAATTGAAGAAAGAAAAAAAGCCAGCTTGCTTGAAAAAGCAGTGAGGAAATTTTTCACTTCAAGTTCATTTAATTT
Source organism: Ignavibacteriaceae bacterium (assembly GCA_035542335.1). Lineage (GTDB taxonomy): Bacteria > Bacteroidota > Ignavibacteria > Ignavibacteriales > Ignavibacteriaceae > DATKLQ01. Next base: position 3,986 of record DATKLQ010000449.1, read on the forward strand.
AATTACCACCCAGGATCTAATCCATCTAATACAAAGCGAACTTCCGGATTTTCTTTACATAGATTTAAAACAACCCGTAAACGAAGATACCATGATGAGAATGCTTTGTCAATTGGACGAGAAAACCCGTTTACGGGTTACTATTTTTAATACCGGCTCATTCCGGTTTTTTATGTTCAATCTTATTCCTTTCGACTTTATTAAATTCTTTATCAGCAGCTTGTTCGCAAGGGCAGAGGAACATAATACGGCTCATTAATTGTTCGGTTATTTAATCTTTTCTTCCGATTAATCCGCACATCAATCCCGCTCTTTTCCTATTTTTAAAGTACTGCAACAAAAAATTTTTTAATATGGGAATAAATGTTTCAATCGTTGAAATAATTCAGCTCATGCTGGCCCCGGGATTAATGATCTCCGCATGCGGGCTGCTTATCCTGAGCATGAATAATAAATACTCCCTTGTAGTAAACCGGATAAGACTTTTGAACGAAGAGCGCCGCAGAAGCCTCGTTAAAGCAGCCGGGAAGGAATTCAGCTATGAGGATAATTTAAGAATCGAGAGCGTATCGGTCCAGCTTCAGGAATCGGCTTCAAGAGTCAGGATTGTCCGCAATGCCGTCCTCTGCTATACGATTGCCGTTGCACTTTTTGTTTTAACTTCTCTGCTGATTGGGATTCAGTCTCTCCTTATTCCGGATAAGATTACCTGGTTAATAACTATATTTTTCCTGCTGGGAATGATTTCTGTTTTGGCAGGAGTTATTTATGCGGCATATGAATCAATAAAAGGATATAAGATCATCCAGCTGGAAATTAAGATCGATGAGTAGTAGAGACAAGTCGCCGACTTGTCTCTACAGTCTAATGTCTGGGAAATATGAGAAATAAAGATCTTTACAATCCCAAAGATTTTTTACAGCCCGGAAATATGCTCCGCCTTTATGCAAGCGGCGCATTTCCAATGGCCGATGATTCAGGTGAAATAAACTGGTATCTTCCGGAGATAAGAACAATTATTCCTCTTGATAATTTTAACTACCCCCGTTCTCTTAAAAAGATAATTCAATCAGGAAATTTCGAATTTAAATATGATTCTGATTTTATTTCCGTTGTTACTGGCTGTGCCGATAGAGATAAAACCTGGATTAGTAAGGAATTAATCGAAGCATACCTGCGCCTAAAAAAGCTCGGACATGTTCATACTGTTGAAACCTGGGAGAATGAAAGATTAGTAGGCGGATTGTACGGCATTACATTCGGAGGCGCCTTCTTCGGAGAATCGATGTTTTCAAAAGTGCCGCAGGCTTCCAAAGCAGCATTGATTAAATTAGTTGAACATTTAATAGAAAATAATTTTGTACTGCTGGATGTTCAATATATGACTCCTCATTTAAAGATGTTCGGCGCAGTGGAGATTAGCTTCGAAAAGTATACGAAGCTTCTTAATGAATCTTATGACAGGATCTGCGAATTCTAATTTCGGATTTCGAATTTAGGAATACTGATTTACGAATTAAGAATTTTGATTTACAATCTTCATGCTTTCATGCCCCTTTCTTCCATTCAACCTTAGGCGGCGCAGTAAAATAAGCCGCGAATTCGCGAATAATATAGTTCGGCTGCTCTGCCTTCAGGCAGTTTCGCGGCAAATCATTATTCCATTAAAATTAAGTTTTTGTTCGGCGATTTATGCGCTGTAATAATAAAATCTTGACCAAAAAAAATTTAATTGAGGATTTCGAATTTTGCTTTGCGGAATACTGATTTACAAATTACGAATTTTGATTTACGAATCTCCATGCTTTCATACTCCTCCATACATTCAATCTTAGGGCGGCGCAGTAAAATAAGCCGCGAATTCGCGAATAATATAGTTCGGCCCCCTTCAGGCAGTTTCGCTAAGATATTAGCGCATTCGCGGCAAATATAGAATAACGATTGAAGACCTGCCTGCCGGCAAGGCAGGTTAACGATTTTAGATTTAAGATTAGTCTTTCATCCTCTTTCATCCATTCAATCATACATTCATTCAATCATTCATCCATTCCTTCTTCACCTCAGCCTTAGCCTCAACTTCCATCTCGTATTTCGAATTGCGGCTTCCTGAAGAAATCCCAATTGAGCTATATTATTTTTTTAAAAGATGTTTTTCATT
>DATKLQ010000450.1:0-3484 GCA_035542335.1 Ignavibacteriaceae bacterium
TATAAATCATTGTATTCCAACCTTTTTCCTCATTATAGCCGCGCGGTTCACCGAAGTACACATCTCCCGTCAGTTCACGGAATATTACCAAATCGGTGCCTTCCAAAATTTCAGGCTTTAAAGTTGAGGATGAAAGGAGAGAAGAATAAACTTTAGCCGGTCTTATATTTGTAAATAAGCCTAGAGCTTTACGTAATTTCAGTAAGGCTGCCTCCGGCTTAAGATTATGCGGAAGAGTTTCCCATTTTGTTCCGCCTACCGCACCTAAAAAAACCCCATCCGATTCGTAACAGGATTGAAGAGTTTCATCAGTCAGCGGGGTACCGTTTTTATCGTAAGAGCATCCTCCGACTAAATGTGAACTAAATGAGAACTGAACGTGAAATTTCTCAGCGGCTGCTTCAATTACAGCGACAGCAGCATCAACCACTTCAGGACCTATCCCGTCTCCCGGAAGAAGAGCGATCTTATACTTCATACACCCACTTCCTCTTTCTTATTCTTTTTAAAGAGCCAGCTCATCATTCCTCTCAGCTTAGCGCCTACTTCTTCAATCTGGTGTTCCCGGTTTTCTTTTCTAAGCTTCTCCATTAAAGGCATTCCCGCTTTATATTCGGCAAGCCATTCTTTGGCAAACTGCCCGGATTGAACTTCACTTAATATTTTTTTCATCTCTTTTTTTGTTTCAGCATTAATAAGCCTTTTACCGCGCGTCATTCCGCCGTATTCAGCAGTGTCGCTAACGGAGTAATTCATTCTGCTCAAACCGCCTTCATAATAAAGATCAACAATCAGTTTCATTTCATGCATGCATTCGAAATAAGCTAATTCAGGCGGATAACCTGCTTCCACAAGGGTTTCAAATCCGGCTTTAATTAATTCCGCCGAACCGCCGCAGAGAACCGCTTGTTCTCCGAATAAATCGGTTTCTGTTTCATTTTTAAATGTAGTTTCAATAACACCTGCCCTTGTACCGCCTATTCCTTTAGCCCAGGCTAATGCAACATCTTTTGTTTTTCCGGATGGATCCTGATAAACTGCAATCAAACAGGGAACGCCGGTTCCCTCAAGGTAAGTTCTTCTCACTAGATGTCCCGGACCTTTTGGCGCAATCATCATAACATTGATATCAGCGGGCGGAATTATCTGCTTATAGTGGATATTAAATCCATGAGCAAATGAGAGCGTTTGACCAGGTTTCACATTTGGAGCAATTTCCTGGTCATATACAATTTTTTGAATCTGATCGGGAACTAGGATCATTACTACATCGGCCCATTTCACCGCTTCCGGAACAGGCTTAGTTGTTAAACCTGCTTTTTCTGCTTTTTGTTTTGTATCCTGATTAGCCTCGCAGACAACAACATTCATCCCGCTTTCCTGGAGATTCAATGAATGAGCATGCCCCTGGGATCCGAAACCAATGACAGCAAGTTTTTTGCCTTGCAGTAATTCTAAGGATGCATCCTGATCATAATAGACTTTCATCGGTGTATTTCCTTTTTTTAAATTGAAAATTAAGTTACCGCTGGTTCTTTTTTCTCTTGAACTATTTGTTCGCCGCGCTTTAGGGCAACAGTACCGGAACGCGCCATTTCTTTGATTCCGTATGGTGTTAATACATTTACGACTGCGTCAATTTTATCGGGAGGGCCTGTAACCTCAAGGGTTATAGTTTTGTTATTTATATCTACCACATTTCCTCTGAAGATATTACAAACATTTGTTATCTCAAGCCGGGTTCCCTTCTGATAAAAAACAGTAATTAAGGCTAGTTCTCTTTCCACTCTTGTCTGCCCGGTCAAATCGACTACTTTTATAGTATCTATAAGACGGTTTAACTGCTTAACAACCTGTTCAATAATTTTATCATCGCCGGTTGTTACAAGAGTCATTCTTGAAATTTCGGGAGTTTCGGTTTCGCCGATTGAAATGCTCTGCACATTAAATCCTTTCCCGCTGAACATAGTAACTACCCGGTTGAAAGAACCGAATTGGTTTTCTACAAGAACAGAAATTGTATGTTTCATTTATACCATCTCCTTGGGATCAAGTCTTTTGGTCATGATCTCTTTTATTGATTTTCCTGCCGGAATAATGGGAAATACCATATCTTCCTTTACAACTTTAAATTCAATAAGAACTGGTCCTTTATCATAAGCCAATGCCTCATCTAAAAGATAATCCACATCTTCCGGCTTATCTGTTGAGAAAGCTTTACATCCGAATGCTTCACCCACTTTAACAAAATCAGGGTTACTGTCTGAAAGATCGGTAAAGCTGTATTTTTCCGCATGGAACAGTTCCTGCCATTGTCTTACCATTCCCAGAAAGCTGTTGTTTATTATGAAGAATTTTATCGGAAGCTTGTTATATGCAGCAGTAATCAGCTCCTGCATATTCATTTGAAATCCTCCATCACCGCTAATAGATATTATAGGCCTGTCTTTAATCCCAAAGGCCGCGCCGATTGAAGCAGGAACCGAGAATCCCATAGTTCCGAGACCTCCGCTGGAAATATGGGAACGGGGATTTGTAAACTTATAATATTGAGTAATCCACATCTGATGCTGACCTACATCGCTTACGATAACCGCTTCTCCTTTAGTTTTTTCGGAAATACGGGATATTACATACTCCGATCTTAATCTGCCGTCCTTATTTTCATAATGAAGCGGGCATTGTTCTTTCCATTTTCGTATTTGGGCCCACCATTCGTCGAGCTGAAGAGGTCCGGACATTTCCGAAGCGAGTTCAGCCAGAACATGTTTTACATCCCCGACAATAGGAAGATCCACAACAATATTTTTATCAATGCAAGTAGGGTCTATATCAACGTGGATTTTATAAGCATTTTTTGCAAATTGATCGACCTTCCCTGTTACGCGATCATCGAAGCGGGCGCCAAGCGAAACCAGCACGTCGCACTCGTTAACTGCCATATTTGCCCAATAGGTACCATGCATTCCCAGCATTCCCAATGACTGAGGGTCCGTCATCGGAAAAGCACCGAGGCCCTGCAGAGTCATTGTTACAGGTAAATTATTTTCTTTAGCAAATAATCTTAATTCGCGGTAGCCGCCGGACATAATTACACCTCCGCCGACATAAAGAAGCGGGCGTTTTGCTTTGCTGATTGCATCGGCAGCTTTCTTTATCTGGTTTTGATGGCCTATAAATGTAGGCTTATAACCTCGAAGTTCAATCTTTTCAGGGTATTCAAATTCGCATTCCTGAAGAACCACGTCTTTAGGTAAATCAACAAGCACTGGTCCCGGTCTTCCGGTAGATGCTATATAGAATGCTTTGCGGATTGTAGAAGCAAGCTCTTTAACGTCACGGACGAGAAAATTATGTTTGGTTATCGGCCTGGTTATTCCAACTATATCGGCTTCCTGGAATGCATCATTTCCGATAAGATGCGTAGCTACCTGTCCCGTAAATACAACTATAGGAACAGAATCCATGTATGCATCGGCGATAC
>DATKLQ010000451.1:0-2638 GCA_035542335.1 Ignavibacteriaceae bacterium
TATGGTTCGCATTGGAGCAGCGTCAGTTCTGAAGAGTTAAATACCCCAATTCGATCTCTTGCTGCTGCCGGTTCGGACCTAATCGCAGGGACACAGGGTGCGGGTGTTGTCTGGAAGCGCCCGCTCTCGGAAATGATTACCCCAGCTAGTGTTTCTAAAGAGGCATTTGTATTCGGCTATAAATTAGAACAGAACTATCCTAATCCGTTTAATCCGTCCACAGTTATCAGGTATCAATTACCTGAAAACACCCTCGTGATATTGAAAGTATATGATATCCTTGGAAAGGAGGTTGTAACATTGGTTGACCAGCTCCAAAATGCAGGCAGCCATTCTGTAACATTTAACACCTTGAATCTTCCTATCGGAGTTTACTTCTATAGACTAGAAGCCGGAAGGTACCATAATACCAGGAAGCTATTGTTACTCAAATGATGAGTTGTCTTTTTTAAATGACAAATCCTTCCTTCATAAAAGCATTTAAATAAAATATAATACTGATACAATGAAATCCAAAATAATCATGCTATTACTTGCAGTTTTATCAGTATCCGGTGCAGGCCCGAACTAGCCAAATTTACTGCCCTGACGGCAGCATTATTGACACAACCGCAATAAACGGGATTGTAACTAAGTTGATGGATACCGCAAGAGTTGCCGGTCTATACCTCGGTATTATCAATGATAATAAAGCTGCCTTTGAGGACAGAAATATTCAATTGTCATACGGCCTTGGCTGGGGAATATTTAAAAGCGCTTATGGACGGGCATTTTTTTAAGAAGGTCATGAAGAAGGGTGGCGGCATTATTGTATTGGCTTACCGGATAAAAGATCATCGATTATTATCATGACGTATAGTTCAAACAGCCAATCTATTTTTAAAGATCTATTGGAAAAAATATCCGGTGTTGAAATACCATGGAAATGGGAAGATTATATTCCTTACCAGGAAATGGGGAAATAGAAATAATTAGGGGAACAAACGCCCGCCTCATATTGACGAACGATTGAAAGATATAAAATCGATTTAAGTTTATTATTCTTCTACTGCCAGATCTACTAATTTTGAAGAAACACCGGGCAGAACCGAAAGTTTCCGCGCAAGCTCCTGCTTCTTCTCATCCTCACCTACTAGCTCCAAAATAATTAATCCGCTGTCAGAGCAGTTATCGAGGATGCCGTCATGAATTCCCAGCCTGGTTTTTATCATGCATCCCCAGCCGGTTAGAATCTGCTGAACCTTTACTGCTTCTTTTGTCCGCTTGCCTAGTAAAATTACAAGAATGGATTTTTTCATATTAATTCTCCCTAAAAATATCTTCAAAAATAAATATAAGAGGAGGACACTACAACACACCAGCGGGTTCACGGAATAGCAGAATATTGTTATCAGGTATTTTGGAATTCTGAAATTTTGTAGCCTGGATATAGTAGTCGCCCTTTTGAATTTCCCACTAAGGATAGCCTAAGAAACAATTAATCTCCTTTATGCGGCACTAGGTATTACTATTTCAATTCTCTTTAAGATGTGGGTAGTGGCACACATCTGCTTCATAATTTCAACATTATTTGTTACTCTCCGGATAGAAGTTTTAGCTTTGCATAGTTCATTCCAATTTTTAGATCATTCCATTTTCTCAACACAATCTTATTCTTTTATAAATAAAAATTTCTTTTTATCTCTTCAATCATTTTAACTTAACTTTCATTAATTAACATAAAGAACCAATTATGAAAAATCTTTTGTTTATTATTTTATTTCTTCCTTTCTGCAGTCTTCTTCCTCAGGAACTGATTTCTAAAAAAGATATTATTTACGGCAAAGCTCCTGATTGGCAGAATAATATTCAAAACCTTGACCTTGATCTTTTTTATCCTGCAGCCGGTGGAAAGTTTCCTCTTATTGTTTACGTGCATGGCGGCGGTTTTGCAAAGGGAAGTAAGGACTATATAACTCCTCTCTGCAAAAGACTTGCTGAAAGCAGATTTACGGTAGCAAATGTAGAATACCGTGCAGGATATGACTCATCTGCAGATTTCAGAACCTAAATATCGCAGGCAGTTTACAGGGCACAACAGGATCAGCTCGCAGCAATACGTTATCTTGTCCATCATTCGGCCGAATATTCCATAGATACATCAGCGATCTTTGCTGCAGGAGAAAGTGCGGGAGGAGTAACATCGCTCTTTTCTGCCTATGTAAAACAGGATGAATGGGATGCTCTGGCAGGATTCCTTCATACTACTTTAGGTCCTATCGAAAGCTCCGGAAATGAGCTCACTGATAAATTCAGGATACGAGGAGTAATAAATTTATCGGGAGGCATAGCTGATACAGCTCTAATATCGGAAGAAGAAATGAGAGCTGTGCCTGTATTGCTTTTTCACAGCATGGATGATGCGGATATTCCTTTCGAGCATGCTTCCCACCCCGAGGCAAAACAACAATTATTATATGGGTCACGAGATATTGCAAATCATTTTAAAAACAATAACGGCTGTTATCAATTATACTTTATTCATGAGGCCGGGCATGGATATGGTTTTTCGTCGGATTATGCTTCCGAAGCAGTAAGCAATTTTGTAAGCGGAGTACTTAGCGGCAAATGCAGCAGCAATGAAATTGAAAATAAAGGA
>DATKLQ010000452.1:0-11771 GCA_035542335.1 Ignavibacteriaceae bacterium
GGAGGAGCTCTTAAACTCAAAGAAATTTATTCTGCTGCTTGTAGGGAAAGCAATTTCTTTAACACCGTTAGAATTTAAATCGCTTACCAGGATAGAATTAGAATTAATATTTTCTTTATATGAAATGATTGAAGTATTCCCGGAATTGTATTTAAAGATATATGAATAAGGAAACATAAAAAGGATTAATTCCTCGCTGCCGTCGTTATCTATGTCCGCAAATTTAATTGCGTTATCCGCCCTTTGAAAGGAAGAATTAAATTCTTTAGATGCATCAATAAATGTCTGTTCATGAATTATATTCAGAGAATCTTTCACAAAATTAAAGATTAACAGCAGGTAGAAAGGCGAAATATCTCTTTCTTCAATTGAATGAAGCAGCACTGCAATTTCCTTTTTACCATCCCCATCGTAATCGCCGGCCGCTACTAAAGCGGAAGAGCTGAGCAGACCGGTTTCAACGGTTCGATAAGGCTGATATCTGTTTGTCCCCGGTTCAACCTCGTAGCTGAGCAGATCGCCCTCGGCATCCGCCATCCAGATTTCATTATTTCCGTCGTTGTCGGAATCTACTATAACTGCATCGGGCGAATCAAAACTGTTTCCCGAGCCTCTATCCGGTGTAAAATTTAAAAGCCTGATTGAATCCGTCAATGATAAATTAGTTTGAACTTTCCTAATAGTTATTGAAGAATCGGAATCGACTGCAATTATTTCAGTCTTCCCGTCTTTATCAATATCCTCAGCCAAAACAGGCCAGAAAGTACCCGAGATATTCTGATACTTTTCTACAAACTTTCCGTTTTCCAGCTCTTCGATGTATCCGTTTTTTACAAATAAGGTTAAAAGATCGGGAGAGCCGTTATTATTAAAATCACCGTAATCTTTAATGATCCTATCTGTCAGGGAATCGATTTTTGTAAAAGAACTTCCATTAAACCTGTAAATATTTGTAATATTTGAATTCGTAAATTCTCTTAAAGCAATTTCCTGCGAGTTTTGATTTAAGCTGAGCTGCTTATCAAATAAATTTCCCGGGGGAAGAAAGAACGGCTCTTCAAATTCCGCAGCAGGAGTGTAATTAAATCCCGTATTAAAAATAAAAAAATTATTTCCGTCCTTAAGTGTACTCCGAAGTCCTACAAGGTTTTCAGCTTCAAAATAAACTTCATAATTGCTATTCTGCTCAACAAGCTGTTTTGGAATAAACCCGTAGTGAAGATTTTTTACAAATTTATTGTTTACAGAAAAGCCGTCGAGAGTTATAAAACTAAAATACGGCGTGCCTTCTTTTCTATAAAACATTTTTACAATGGAAGGCTCATTTGTCGAAACCGCTGCGAGAATTGTAGCTTTATTCCCGTAAAAGCTTGGACCGGCAGAAATCAAATTAATTTCAGGTGCCGTCCGATCAACAAAAAAATTTAGCCTTTCTTCCGAAGTTCTACCGTTGGATTGATAAAGGACTAATCTCAAACAGTAAACGGTGTCTCTAAAAGATGAGATATCCAGGTTAAAAATTTGTTGATTTGAAACCTGGTTAAGACCGTTTTCAATAAGAATATTCCATGCAGCAGGATTGAGACCGGTCCCGATATAAAGCTCATATTTGCGAAAAAGCGCAGATAGAATTGTTGCATTGACGGAGATTGAATCCGAGTTTGTCGCAAAATCCTGGTAAGGGTAATTGAATTTAAAAACCGAAGGAGCAATTACGCTGAGTGCCTTAAACAGATTCAGCCTCCCTGCCCCGCTGTTCTCATCCCACCCGGCTGCATCAATATCATCCGCCGTAGATTTTATAATTTCCTTTATTTCATCATTGGTAAATTGCTGAAGCGATAAGATCAGCGCAGCGGCTGCGGAAACAAAAGGAGCAGAAGCGGAAGTTCCGCTAACTTCGGAATAACCGCCGCCCTTGGAAGTGGTTAATATTGAAGTGCCCGGTGCAACCAGGTCGAGCGTCGATCCGAAATTTGAATTTGATGAAACAAAATCTTCGGGAGTAGAATTACCCACGGATATTACTTCAGTGAATCCTGACGGATAATGCGGCAGATTAGACCCGGAATTTCCGGAGCTGGCAATCATTACCACATTCTGCGAGTAGGCATATTTTATTACATCTCTCAAAACATATGAAAAAGAATTATCGCCGAAGCTCATGTTTATTACTTTTGCTCCCATCTCAATGGCGTAAAGAATTCCGGCAGCGACATCATCTTCATCACCGAATCCGGCCGGATCAAAAGCGCGGATATTCAACAGCCTTATATTGGGAGCTGCACCTGAGATCCCGATGCCGTTATTACTCTCTGCACCTGCAATCCCTGCAATGTAGGTCCCATGCCCGTTATCGTCGGAAGGAACGTTATCCCAGTTCAAATAATCTCCGCCGGTTGAATCGAAGGGAAATCCGGTTCGGTCCGTAAAATCCCACCCCATAAAATCATCGACAAAACCATTATTATCATCATCAATATTATTTCCGGGAATTTCCCTATAATTCTTATAGATTTTATTTTTAAGATCGGGATGAAGAAAATCGATTCCTGTATCTATTATCCCGATAATAATTGAAGTATCGCCGGTAGTAATATTCCATGCATTGAATGCATCTATTTTTGTCAAGGCCCATTGGGCATTGATAAGGCTGTCATTGGGAACAGAATCAATTTTATAAACATGAGCTTCCTCGATATACTCAATTGAGGGATCGGATGAAGCAGATTGAACCAGCAGATCGGAATCGGCTTTATTGTACAGAGTAATTTTAAGAATATTTGATAAACCCGGATCCTTTTTCCCCAGATTTTTAGCAAAATGTTCCGCCTTTAAATTCAAGCTTGCAGATTTTAATAAGCTATTAGCCTCGAAAATCCTGCTGCTTGAAATTTTCTGCTCTATGGTTTGTTGATCAACCCACGATTTGTATTTAATGAAGAAGGTTTTTGATTGAGATAGAATTGCTGAGCTTGATATTAAGAAAAGTAGAGCTAGGATGGGCCTACGGCTCATACATTTCCTTTTTATAGCTCATGTCTACCTGGGTCGGGTAATTGCCGGAAAAGCATGCGGTGCAGAAATTCTCCTCTCCCCCTTCGGAAACAGCATCCAGCATTTCATCGATTGTAAGATATTCGAGGCTGTCTGCTTCTAAAAATTTTTCAATTCTTTTTATATCGCCATCGAACTTGTTTGCAACCAGCTCTTTTTTACTCGGGAAGTCCATCCCGTAATAGCAGGGATGCATAATCGGTGGAGATGAAATTCTGAGGTGGATCTCTTTAGGGTTTCCTTCTTTAAGAAGATTGACTAGCTGTTTGGAAGTAGTCCCTCTAACAATAGAATCGTCTACAACAACTACGGTTTTTCCTTCGAGAACCCCTTTAACTATATTGAACTTTATTTTTACTCCGATCTCCCTTTTTTCCTGGCCGGGCTGAATAAATGTTCTTCCTATGTAATGGCTTCTGATTAAACCTATTTCAAGCTTTGAATCGATCCCGATTTTTTCAAGTTCGGATTGGTAGCCTAATGCAGTGGTGTTTGAGCTGTCGGGAACGCTTATAACGATTACCTTCTCGCCATCTTTATCCATAACCGGATGTTTTCTTGCAAGAATTTTTCCGAGCCTTCTCCGCATCTTATCTACATTATGCCCGAAAATAAAGCTGTCGGGGCGGGAAAAATAAATATATTCGAATATGCAGTGCTTTTTAGGCGAATAGAGCCCGTTTATCCTTGTTGATTTAATCTTGCCTGTAGCAAGAACTTCATCATCGATTATTACTATTTCACCCGGCTCAACTTCACGGATAAATTCTGCGGAAAGTATGTCAAAGGCGCAGGTTTCGGAAGCTATTACATAAGAGCCGTTAAGCTTTGCCAGTGCGAGCGGACGGAATCCATGAGGGTCCCGTGCAGCAATTAATTTATCATCTGTAAGAATTGTTAAGCTGTATGCTCCTTCAACCTTTGTAAGAGCTTCTTTAATCTGATCTATCTGGTCTATAAGCCGGCTTCTTGCAATCAGGTGAAGGATTACTTCGGTATCACTTGTAGTTTGAAAAATAGCTCCTTCATCCACAAGCTCTTCTCTCAATGCTTTGGCATTTGTCAAGTTTCCATTATGTGAAACCGCCAGGTTGCCGAGCCTGTAGTTAACTAAAAAAGGCTGTATATTTTTTTTTGATTCCGAGGAACCGGTAGTTGAATACCTGTTATGTCCGATTGCAGAATTTCCGGGAAGGATATAATGAAATATTTTAGGGTCTGCAAAGACCTCAGAGACAAGCCCTTCATCTTTATGGAGATTAAATACAGGCTTCCCTTTTTTATTAAGGCTTCTTGTAACAATACCGGAAGCTTCCTGTCCCCTATGCTGCAGTGCATGAAGACCGTAGTAAGTACGGAGGGATGCATCCGGCGAACCGAAAATCCCAAAAATGCCGCAAAAACATTTCGGTTTATCCCATGAAATTTCTTTATTCATTATTTGCTTGTTATTAATCATTTATGCCCTATGAAATTTCAATAATTTTCAAAACAAAAATAAATTTCATGATAAAGATAATAAAGGGAGCATTCAGAACATAGCTAAGAATTTTTGGTATAAACCGCGAGATGGAATATAGAAGACGGAAAATGGAAAATGGCAGAGCTCTTCAGTCGGGTATTTATCCATTCAACTCAATCAATCATTCATTCCAACTCCACCATTCCACTGTTCCATCTTTCCACTATTCCGTTCTCTTCAGTTTCCCCATCCGGGAAAATGACCGTTCATCAAATTAAAAACCTTCTGTCAAAATTCTCTTATTTATTAAATTTGATGGTAACTAAATTATTAACCTTCAACTAAATTAACCAACAAAGGAGGCTTGAGATGAGGAGGTTTATTATTTTTTCCATTCCGTTTATTCTAGTTTTTTTACTATTACAGACTGCCGATGCACAGCAGCAGTTAACATCTCCGAGAGTAAGTCAGGCGGCATCCGTAACACAGAGAGTCGGCTTGACCGATATAACTATAAAATACCACAGGCCCGGTGTTAACGGCAGAGAGATTTGGGGAAAATTGGTACCTTACAATACAGTCTGGAGAGCCGGGGCAAACGAAAACACGACAATTACATTCAGTGATCCTGTAAAGATCCAGGGTAAGGAACTTCCGGCGGGAACATACGGCCTGCATATGATTCCAACTGAAAATGACAGGACCATTATATTCAGCAACAACTCCTGGTCTTGGGGAAGCTTCTTTTATGACGAAAAAGAAGATGCATTGAGAATAACAGTAAAGCCGGTTCCTTCAGAGAATGAAGAATGGCTCAGCTATAATTTTGAAAATCCTTCCCGCAACTCGGTAACTGCAATATTGAGGTGGGAGAAATTAAGCGTGCCGTTTACGATTGACCTGGATGTTGATAAAATTGTGCTTAATCATTACCAAAAGGAACTTGACAATGCGCCCGGATTTACGTGGCAGGCTTGGAACCAGGCAGCTAATTATGCCCTGCAGAATAATACTTCCATCGATGAAGCGCTGCAATGGGCCGATCATTCGATTCAGCTTAACCGTAATTTCCAAAACCTATGGACAAAAGCCGGCCTAACGGAGAAAAAAGGTCTGAAAGATGACGCAGATAAAATCCGCGGCGAAGCAATGCTGATTGCTACTGAAATCGATATTAATAATTTAGGTTATCAATACCTCTTCGCAAAAGAAATAGATAAGGCAATAGAGACTTTCCAGAAAAACGTAAAGGATCATCCGGATTCATGGAATGTTTACGACAGTCTCGGCGAAGGTTATGCGGCAAAAGGTGAAAGAAAGCTTGCAAAAGAAAATTACTCAAAGGCTTTTAAGATGGTAAAAGATGATACGAATAAGAAACGCATCGGCGATATTCTGAAAGGTTTGGAGAGCGAATAGTCAATTTAGGATACTGGATGCTGGATTCTGGATACTAGATTCCGAATTAAGTTATCCAGTATCCGACAGAATCTTATATCAGGGAGGCTGTTAAGCAACAACCTCCCTCTCATTTTCGGCTTTTCTTTTCCATCTTCCATCATCCATTAAACATAATCCTTCATCTTATCCAGTATCCTGAATCAGGCATCCGGTATCAAGCATCTAGTATCCAGTATCAAGCATCTAGTATCCAGTATCAAGCACACAGCATCCTCTTTTCCTCCCTTGCATTATTCGTCTATTTCTTTTATTTTGGAAACTAAAAAAACGATAATAGTTTCCATAAGGAATTAAGAAAATGGAAGAGGAAAAACAAAAAATATTTGAATTTGCTCTAGATAAATTCCTGAAGGAAGGTTTTTATAAAATTACAATGGATGATCTGGCTTCCCAGCTCAGGATGAGCAAAAAAACTATTTATAAGTATTTTCCCTCAAAAGATGAATTGGTTAAAGAAACTATATTTGATTTTCTTTCCTCAAGGGCAGATCAAATCAAGGCTATCGTCGATTCGGATGAAAATGCAGTAAATAAATTTTTTAATCTGGTTGAATTTTTAGGAAACATGATCATAAAATTCAGCGATAAATGGATTTCCGATATACAGCTTTATACTCCCGAGCTGTGGAAGGAAATTGATAAATTCCGTGTAAAGATGATGTATGCCAACCTGATGAAAATCATCCGGCAGGGAATAGATGAAGGATATTTTATAGATAAACCGGAAGAAATTGTCGTTACAATTTTTGTTTCATCTCTCCGGGGTACCGTGAACCCCGACTTTATCTTGAACAACAAATTCTCGTTATCGGAATCTCTGGAAACTACTTTGGAAATCCTTATGAAGGGGATAATGACTGATAAAGGGAAAAAAATATTCAGCAGACTAAAAGCGGAGAAAATAAATGAATAAACAAAATGGAAAATGGAAGATGGGAAATGCCTGCCTCGCCGGCAGGCGGGGAAAATGGCATTTCCTACATACAGTCATTCAGCCATTCAATCATACTTTTAAATATTGGAATTACATAATTATTAAAATCTCAGCCAAATTTGGCAAAATATTTTTGAAGATATCATTCAATCATACAATAGCATTATTGATCCTTTGCTGTTCGATTTTCCTCTTTGGATGCGGCAACGGGGATGAAGCCGGCAGGATCGAAGCTTCCGGAAATATTGAATCAACCAATGTTACAGTGAGTTCTCAGGTAACAGGTAAAGTTCTTTCTCTCTTAAAAGATGAAGGAGAGCAGGTAAAATCAGGAGATACAGTTCTGATAATTGATCATGAATCTCTGGATTACCAGCTTGCGCAAGCGGAAGCAGCAGCAGATGCAGCAAGAGCTCAGCTTAATCTTCTTAAGAACGGTGCAAGAGAAGAAGATATAAAGCAGGCCGAAGAAGCCGTTAAACAAGCACAAGTAAATTATGATATGGCTAAAAGGGACAGAGATAGAATGGAAGCGCTTTTCGAATCTAAATCTATTACCACGAAGCAGCATGAAGATGCCGTATCCAAATTGAATATTACTGCCGCTCAATTGACCTCGGCACAGGAAAATTTAAAAAAGCTTAGAGATTTTGCCCGTCCTGAAGATATCAGGCAGGCTGAAGCTAATCTTAAACGGCAGCTTGCTGCAGTTGATCTTCTAAAAAAGCAGATTAGGGATTCTTATGTAGTATCCCCTATCAGCGGGATTATAGTAAAAAAATTTTTCGAGCCGGGTGAAACTGTCACAATGCTTTCTTCTTTATTCAGGGTTTCTGATTTAAATATAGTAGATCTTATAATTTATGTCTCCGAGGAAGAGCTAGGTAAAGTAAAGCTCGGACAAACTGCAGAGGTAAGCTCGGATACTTATCCCAATAAAAAATATGAGGGAAAGGTAACTTATATTTCTCCCGAAGCGGAGTTCACTCCGAAGAATATTCAAACGAAGGATGAAAGAACAAAATTGGTTTTTGCTGTAAAGATTAAAATCAAGAATCCTGAATTTGAGCTAAAGCCGGGTATGCCGGCTGACGCGGTTGTGAGGGTCACGATGTAATTTTTATGATTGCAAAATTGCAAAAATACAAGATTAACAGATTAAAGAATTAAATAAATTTATTATTAAAAATTAAAGGGGATATTAAAATGAAAGTAAAATCTTTTGAGGATATGCAAGTTTGGCAGCACGCCAGATCATTTGTAAAAAAATTATATATGAATTCACGGGTTCTCCTCAGTTTAGTAAAGATTGTATATTGCACTGGATTTAAAGTATATCACTGACGAAGAATTTAAATCCACCTTTAATTCTTCAATTGAAATTATCAAGCAAATTGCAAATTTTAAAAAATATCTTAGAAATTATACAATTAAACAAAGCATAAATAAAGTTAAGAACTTTCTGATGTTCATTTTTAAATAATAAAGTTAGCCTCAGAATTTTTAATCTTGCAATCATGTAATTTTGTAATTTAAATGGAATCGGTAATCAATCTGAATAATCTTAAAAAATCCTACGGGGAAATCGAAGCCGTTCAAGGCGTTACCTTTGAAGTTTTTAAAGGTGAAATGTTCGGCTTGGTTGGACCTGACGGTGCGGGCAAAACTACAACCATAAGAATCCTCTGCGGGCTTCTCTCGATTGATTCCGGCTCCGCTTCAATTTTTAATAAAAGCATTAAAAAAAACAGGAAAGAAATTCAGAATCAGATCGGTTATTTATCCCAAAAATCAAGCTTGTACGGAGATTTGACAATTGACGAAAATATCGAGTTTTTCGCCGATATTCATGGAGTAAAAGATTATGAAAAAAGAAGAAACCAGCTGCTCGAATTTACTAGATTAACCCCGTTCCGTAAAAGATTAGCGGATAATTTATCCGGAGGAATGAAGCAGAAGCTGGCACTAGTCTGCAGTCTTATACACCGTCCCAAAATACTTTTTTTAGACGAACCTACAACAGGTGTAGATCCGGTTTCAAGAAGAGATTTTTGGAAAATCCTTTCCGGACTGCAGAGGGAGGAAATAACAATCGTTCTTACTACTCCCTATCTTGATGAAGCAGAGAGGTGCAACCGGGTAGCTTTAATGCATGAAGGAAAAATCTTAAGTCTCGATGCCCCTAATAAGATAAAAGAAAATCTTGAAAAGGAAATTATTGAAATTGTCTGCACAAAAATTAGAGAGGCTTACAAAGTAATCAGGCAGCAAACTAATTTTGAGGTGCAGATGTTCGGGGACAGGATTAATGTAATCGTTGACAGCATGAAAAAAGATTATCCTTTTATTGAGCAATTACTTAAAAAAAACTCAATAGAAATAATCAATTACCGGAAAATTTCACCTTCGCTCGAAAATATTTTTATTCACCTGGTTAAAGAGTCGGAGTAGCATTAGACATGACAGATTTTGAAAATCTGTCATGTCTTACACAGCATTATGAACAGCATAGAAGTAAATAATCTTACAAAAAAATTTGGAAGCTTTACGGCAGTAGATAATGTTTCTTTCAACGTAAAGAAAGGCGAGATATTCGGATTTCTGGGTGCAAACGGGGCAGGCAAATCTACTACAATAAGAATGCTTTGCGCCATACTTATGCCGTCTTCCGGCGATGCTCTTGTCGGCGGGTACAGCATTGTTAAAGAACCCGATCTTGTAAAGAGAAATATCGGCTATATGTCGCAGCGGTTCTCTCTTTATAACGATTTAACGGTAGAAGAAAATATAAATTTTTTCGGCGGAGTTTACGGGCTTGAAGGCGATGAATTGAATGAAAGAAAAAAATGGGTTTTAAAAACGGCAAATCTTGAGAAGCAGGAAAGAACACTAACAGGAGCCTTACCGGGGGGAATAAAGCAGCGCCTTGCACTGGGCACTGCGGTAATTCATAAGCCTGAAATTGTCTTCCTCGATGAGCCCACAAGCGGCGTCGATCCGATCTCAAGAAGAAGATTCTGGGATTTGATCCATGAATTGGCATCCGAAGGAACTACCGTGCTCGTAACTACCCATTACCTGGAGGAAGCCGAATACTGCGGCAATATAATTTTAATCAATGCGGGTAGATTAATCGCCGAAGGAGACCCGAAAGAATTAAAAACCAATTACCTGAAGAATACCATACTCGAGATTGAATGCAGCAAAGTGGTTGCTGCCATGGAAATACTTGAAAAGGAAGATTTCGTCGATGAAACTTCGATCTTCGGCAACCAGATCCACATTATCGTAAACGATAAATTTCGAAATAAAGATCAGGTAAAGAATATCCTGAGCAGTAACTCAATCGATGTAGTCAGGATTGATAAAATAGTTCCGACTCTCGAAGATGTTTTCATTCATCTGCTTGAAAAAAAATAAAATGTTTAAAAGAATTTTTGCGATATCAAAAAAAGAAGTAAGACAATTAAAAAGGGATACAAGAATGCTTTATGTTCTTTTTGTATTCCCTTTTGTTCTTCTTATCCTTTTCGGGTACGCAATAAATTTTGATGTTCACCATATCAGAATGGCTGTTTACGACCTGGATAAAACAAAGGATACAAGGGATTTTATCAACAGGCTTACAAGCTCAAGCTATTTCGATCTATACGGATATCTTAATTCGGAAAGAAGGATAAGGGAAGTCCTGGACCAGGGAGAAGTTCAGCTGGTACTGGTTTTTCCGGAGGATTTTTCCCGGAATATCTATTCCGGCAAAGAAGCAAAGGTCCAGATTTTAGTGGAAGGCATAGATGCAAACACCGCTTCCGTAATAGCAAATTACATGAATGCAGCGGCGGCTACTTTCACCTTAAAGATTACGCAGGAAGAGCTTGCAGTGAGGGGAAGAGAAGGATATATCCCGATAAATCTCGAGCCCAGGTTCTGGTTTAACCCCGATTTGAATTCTACACGGTATCTCATTCCCGGTTTGATTTCAATGATTTTAATAATGACTGCGGTTATCTCAATTGCTCTTTCAATTGTAAGGGAAAAAGAGAGAGGTACAATTGAACAGATAAACGTCTCTCCCCTTTCTTCCCTGGAATTATTGATAGGCAAGACCCTCCCCTATTCCGTAATTGCTCTGGTTATTGCATCCATTATTTTAATTGCAGGATATATTTTATTCGGAGTGACAATTAAAGGAAGCGTATTGTTATTATTTATCTCCACTTTGATTTTTCTCTTTGCATGTTTAAATATGGGAATATTAATTTCCTCGATATCGGATTCCCAGCAGATTGCTTTCCAGGTTTCGGCTTTAGTTTCTCTTCTTCCTTCTTTTCTTTTATCGGGATTTGTGTTTCCGATAGAAAGCATGCCTGTTGTTATTCAGATATTAACAAATATTACTCCGGTTAAATTTTATATAATTATTTTAAGAGATATTTTATTGAAAGGAGTCGGATTGGAATCTTTCTGGATGCAGATTATTTATTTGATAATTTTTTCCGCGTTATTTCTGTTTTTATCAACTTTAATAAATAAGAAAAATAAAACGGTATAATCGATCTTCATAAATTTTAAAATGAAAATAATTAAGAATATAATCATAAAAGAATTCCTGCAGCTTAAAAGAGATCCGAAGCTGTTTAGGATTGTAATTATTGCACCGGTTATACAGCTTATTTTATTAGGATATGCGGCAAACCTCGATATAAATAATATTAAAACGGTTGTATATGATCTTGATAAAACCGAAACCAGTCGTGATTTTATAGAAAAATTTCAGAGCTCAGGGTATTTCCTCATAAATAACTATGCAGGCAGTTATGAGGAAGTTGCCGATCATATAGATAAAGGCGATGATCT
>DATKLQ010000453.1:0-4890 GCA_035542335.1 Ignavibacteriaceae bacterium
ATCTTGAAAACTGGCTCCGGAGAGTTCTTTTTTTAAATTTTATTAACTGGTATAAAAAGAATAAAGCTCCGCAAAACCGGATATTCGAGCTTGATGAGGCATTTTATATTGAAAATAAAGAATTAAGTCCCGGTGATAAACTTGATGCCGAAAAAATTCTTTCGATACTGAATACCTTAAGTGAAGAGAAGCAGAAAATTTTGAAAATGAGATTCTGGGAATCATTAAAATTTTCGGAGATAGCAGAGAACTTAAATAAAACCGAAGACGCCGTGAAAAAAATGTTTTACAGGACAATTGATGAACTAAAGGGCAGAATATAAAATAATTCAATAATGTCACTTTATATTCACCGGGGCTACTAATTAATAATAAAATGCAAAGATAATTAATGAAAAATATCGAAAAAATAACAGAGCTTCTTGATAAAAAGGAATTAAACCCTGAAGAGCGGTCGCTTTTAAATGATATACTGGCCGGAGATGAAGAATCCAGGAGATATTATTATTTCTACAGGAAATTAGAACAGATTATTAAAAAAGCTTCCCATGTAGAAGAAAATGATTTAGCCGAATACATTCTCTTCAAGAATGAAGTTAAGCCTGAAAATTTCAGAGGTTCAGTCATACCAAAAATTGAAGAACATATCAGATCATGCCCAAAGTGTACCATGAACTTTAAAAGGCTGAATGAGGAATATCTTGAGCTTGATAATTTTTTATCCTACGCCACAGCGGCAGAAGCAGAGCAAACGCTCTTAACTGAGCCTGCTCCTTCCAAAAAAAAATATGTCTTTATTTCTTTGGCCGCGGCTGCAGTCCTTTTTTTGCTGCTTTTAATTACTTCGGATCTTTCCACTCCTTATTACTACAATTATGCCGGGCTCAAGGATCAATCGGAATTGTACGTTACCCGCGGGCGGGGGACAGGTTATTTTCAGCAGAGCGTTCAGGAGCTCCAGGAGAATAATTTCGAAAAAGCGATTGAATTCCTCAAAAAAGATATCAGGGAAAATCCTGATGATGAAACGATCTTTTATTCTTATTATGTTGCCGGTTTATCCTATATGAAAGAAGCCGAAAAAAACACCCTCGGGTTATTTACTTCTTACGATAAATCGAAAGCTGCCGAGGCTCTCAAGAACTTTAAAGCTGCGGTTGAAAAAAATAGTTCCGGGAAATATCCAAACATAACGCTTAATGCCTATTTTTATTCCGGCAAGGCTTACTTAATGATGGACAATCTTCCTGCGGCTAAAGAATATTTTAAAAAAGTAATTTCGGGAAAAGGAAGCAAAATGAACGAAGCCAAGAAAATATTGAGTGAACTGGAGTGAGTTGTGCTAAATACGGCCTACGCTTATGCAGCCCGCCTAATAATTATCCTGATAATCTTTCATTCTGACTCCCCGGCTCAAGAAGGGAAAATATCATCCGAAAAATTTTCCGGCTTAAAAACGGATTCCGTAAAACAATCAATCATTAATTCCGGCTGGAATAATTCGCTCTGTTTTGAATATCAAAAATTTATAATTAATTCAAAATTGGATCTTCCCCGGGAAATGAAATTCCTCGAAAAACTTCCTTCGGGAGTTTATAAAAGTTTTATTAAATCTCTAATCCTAAAGAAGCAGGGCAAGTTCAAAGAAATGTATGAGATGCTTTCTGAGCTGCTTGAAATTAAGCCGCAGTTTTATTCTTTCTACAATGAGCTGGCTTTTTCAGCGTCTGCCGTCAATCAGTTTTCTCCACTTGAATTAAAAATAGACAGGATATATTCACATACCGAGGAAGACGTTTTTAAGAATTACCTGAGAGCCTTGATAAATTTGTACAAGGCTAAATATAAGGATGCGCTGAGATATTTTCAGAAATCCTATAAATCCGATTCATTGAGTCCGGATATCATACTGCAATATTCAAATGCTTTCAGAAATGCCGGAGATTATGAAAAAGCTTATGAGCTCCTGAGAAACGGAAAAGAAATTCTTAAAAAGGATGGCTGGTATTTATCAGGTTCTCTTATGGCTGAAGGAAGTCTGCGCTTTCTCTCGGGTGACTACAAAGTAGCCGAAGAGCTTTACAAAAGAGCCTATGAAGTTTCAGTGAAAAATAGTTTAAAGGAACCCCAGGCAAAAATTCTAGTAAACCTGGGAATAATGACAGATCTTAAAGGGAATGTAAATTCCGCCCGGGCTAAATTTAATGAAGCTGCCGCGCTTGCTGACGAAATAAATGATCAGGAGGGAAAAGCATCCGCTTATTCGGAATTAGGAGTCTCATACTCTTACACAAATGATCTTATTAATGCTAAAAAAAATTATCTTAAAAGCTATGAGATTTATAAGCTGCTTGGTAATAAAGTCAGGCTTTCCCTTCTCTCGCAGAACCTGGGAAAAATTTCTTTAAATATTTTCAACTACAAGGAAGCCTTGGAATTTTTTCAGGAGGGTTTAAATTATGCAGGCGAAAATAAAAGAGCCCAGGTGCTGAATTTATCGGGGATGGCCGATTGCTATTCTAACTTATCCAATTATTCAAAAGCGCTTGAGTATTATCTTAATGCAAAAAAAATTGCTTCGGAGATTAAAGAACTGGCATTATCCGCAGAAGTAGACTACGGCCTCGGTATGTTGAATTTCAGCCTGGATAAATTCGGCAGCGCAATAAAATATTTTCAGTCCGCCAAGAAAGATGCCGATGCGGCGGAAGATCCTTTTTTAGCCGCCGATATATGCCATAAAATCGGGATCTCATATTTCAAACTCGACAGCCTTGAAAAAGCCGAATTTTTCCTGAATGAGGGTTCAAGGGTTGCCAAAAAATATTCTAATCCCTATACCTGGACTCAATGCCTCATCGATCTTGCCTTATTATCATTTAATAAAAATGATTTCAATGAATCCGAAAAATTCTTATCCCCGGCTAAATCGGCCGCATTAAAAAATAAATTCGATTATCTTTATGCCAGCTCGCTTCTGCTTGAAGGGAAAATTGCAGCAGGGAAAAACTCTTTTAATGAGGCTCAGAAAAAATTTAAAGAAGCTCTTAAAATTGCTGAAGATCTGCATGAATTTAATCTTATTATCGAATCCAATTATCTGCTGGCAAAGCTGTTCGAAAAAAATAACCTGGATGAAGCTGCCGAATCATATTATAAATCGGCAGTCAGCTCTATAGAAGAAGTTTCTGCGCCTCTCTTCAGCGAACAGCAGATTCAAATATCTTACTTTGCCGGAAAAAAGAAAATATTTGAAGATTATGCGGAATTTCTTTTAAACAATAAAAGATACCTGGAAGCTTTTCAGCTCATTGATAACTCCCGTTCCAGCAATACCATGCACAACTTAAACAATATCAAGCTGGAAAGTATAATTAATGATAATACCCTGCTCGATATGCTGTACGAGGCGGAATGGAGTGTTTTCTCCGGAATATATGATCCGGCTGTCATTGATTCCATAGGGGCAAAATACAAAATGCTGAAGGAGAATTTAATCGAGAAGCATCCCGGCATAGAAAAATATTTAAACCTGGTCAAAAAATATTCGGTTAAAGAGATACAGCAGGGGCTAAGCCCCGGGGAAAACCTTATTTCAATTTATTCAGCCAATAAATCGACTTTTATTTTCCGGATTACCCAAGAGAATTTTTATCCTTTCCTGATCCCGATCGGCAGGGATAAAATTTCCGTGATGGTTTCGGCAATCTCTCCATACTTCGGCTTTAATCCCGGGGAATCAAAAATATTTTATAACCATGACCTATTCGCATTCAATGTAAAAGCCGCATTCGAGCTTTATAACAGTTTAATCAAGCCTTCAATTGCCGGGGTTCCATTTGATCAAAAAATAATTTTTTCTCCTTCCGCCGAATTGCTCCCCGTTCCGCTTGAATTTTTAGTTACCAAATACCGCAGCGAAGGGAGTGATTACGATTATTCGGGGAAGGATTATTTGATTTACAATTATAATATTTCTTATTCACCGTCGGCAGGAGTTTATATCGAGCAGAAGAACAACATGCTTAAGAATAATGATAAGATTCTGATCGCAGGAGATCCTTCATTAAATAACAACAGGAAAGGATTTAATGAATCGAGAGGAATCCTTGATGATATACCCGGAACGCAGCGTAATTTTACCCTGATGCCGCTGAAATATTCGGGAGAAGAGATAAATCGGATCAGCAGCATAATCAATGCCGATAAGGTGTTGTCTGGAAGTAATGCAACCGAATCAAACTTCAAATTGAATGCTGAAATGAGCAAATTGATACATCTTTCGACACATTCATTTCTTTTTGAAAAACGGCCTCTAATTATCTTTTCCGACTCGTATGATCGTGAGAATGACGGTTTTCTCGAGGCAGGGGAAATTGTTAAAATGAAGCTGAACAGCGATCTGGTGGTCCTAAGTTCCTGCAATTCGGGATTGGGTGAGATAGATCCTTCGGAAGGAATACTTGGAATGACAAAGGCTTTTTTCGAGGCGGGCGCAAAAAGCGTAGTGGTTTCTTTATGGGATGTGAACGATAAATACACCTCTAAGTTTATGGGATTATTTTATCAAAGACTAAACGAAGGTTTTGATAAATCAAAGGCGCTCAGACTAGCAAAGGTGGATTTCATCAGGGAATATTCTTCCGATCCATACTATTGGGGCGCATTTATTTTATCCGGAAATACTTCTAAGATCTCCTTAAAGCATGCAAACAATATTTTCCCTTATGCTGCAGGATTAATGGCGGTAATTGCAGCCATAATATTTATCGGGATAAAAAAGAAGTTTAGCCTTTTCTTCTTTATAAATCGGCAGAAATAGAACCGATGTTTGGAAATTCAGTTATGGTAACGATACGGGCTTCGTATCCGATTGACGCTAAACCAGAA
>DATKLQ010000454.1:0-29636 GCA_035542335.1 Ignavibacteriaceae bacterium
GGGATTTCCGTTACGTCTTTCTTAATTATAACTTCGAAAAAGTACCGGGCAGCGGAAATGTAGATGCAAATTATTTTGTAATTACCGCCGGGCTGCTTTTCAGAATTCATTGAAAGGATAGTGAATGATTTGATCATTCATACTCAGATGGCTTCGGCAATACAGGATCTTGTCTTCGGCCGAGGCCATTTTTTATTTTACTCATCAATATAAAATCTTTTATGAGCAATTACGATGTAGTGATAGTCGGTGCCGGACCGAACGGCCTTGCTGCAGGAATCAGGCTTGCGCAGGAAGGATTAAAAGTTAAGATATATGAGGCATGGAATTCTGCAGGAGGCGGGTGTAGAACCTCTGAGCTTACTCTTCCCGGCTTCAAGCATGATGTTTGTTCGGCAATCCACCCGCTTGCTGCCGGATCACCTTTTTTCAGAACCCTGCCGCTGGCAAAGTTTGGCTTGGAGTGGATTTATTCTCCCATGGTTTTAGCTCATCCCTTCGAGGACGGTAGGGCTGCCGTTCTAAAGCAGTCGTTGATTGAAACCTCCCATGAGTTTATTGAGTTAGCCCGGGCCGACCAATTAAAAAAATCTAAGTATTCTAAAACATTCAGCCGTTTAATTTCTTACTGGATACTGCTTGAAAAAGATTTTCTTGGTCCGCTCCATTTTCCTTCCCATCCATTCAAGGCATTGAGCTTTGGATTAAAGGCTATTCTGCCTGCGGAAAATTTTGCAGGGATTTATTTGAAGAGCCTCTATGAGAAAAGTTTTTTTGCGGGATTGTCGATGCATTCAATTATGCCGCCTGAAAGACCGATGACTTCTGCGGCAGGTATTGTTCTTACCGTACTCGGCCACCTTTACGGCTGGCCTTTTCCTAAAGGAGGATCTCAGAAAATTACTGAAGCCCTTTGTTCTTACTTCTTTTCACTAGGCGGCGAAATAGAAACATCCAGGGAAATTAATAATATTGGAGAGCTTCCTTCATCCAAAGCGGTGCTTTTTGATTTAACCCCGAAGCAGGTTATTAAAATCGCCGGAATCCGTCTGCCTGAAAAATATAGGAAGAAGCTGGCCGGATACAGGTACGGTCCGGGAGTATTTAAAATAGATTATGCAATAACTGAACCAATCCCTTATACGGCAAAAGAATGCCTTACGGCGGGCACGGTTCACATCGGAGGAACGTTCGATGAAATATCGGAAGCGGAAAGGATAGTTTGGAACGGAGGCCACCCGGAAAAGCCTTTTGTAATTTTAGCGCAGCCGAGCTTATTCGACAGCTCGCGTAGCCCGGATGGAATGCATACCTTATGGGCATACTGCCATGTGCCTAACGGATCGGATGTGGATATGAGCGAAAGAATAGAAAACCAGATTGAGCGTTTCGCCCCGGGATTCAGGGATATAATTTTAGCCAGGCATAAAATGAATAGCGTAGATTTGGAGAAATATAATCCTAACTACATAGGCGGGGATATAAACGGCGGAGTTCAGGATTTGATGCAGTTTTTCTCAAGACCGGTATTGAGCTTATCTCCTTATAGAACTCCTGCAAATGGGATTTATATTTGCTCTTCATCGACTCCCCCGGGCGGAGGCGTGCACGGCATGTGCGGGTATCATGCGGCGGAAAGAGTGCTTAAGGATTTATTCAGGTAAGCAAAGTTTAAGTTCAGGTGCAAGAGCAAGTTCAAGATTGAGATCTTAATTTTACACCGAAATTCGCAATTCGAAATCGGACTAGTTAATCCTCTACGATGATTGAATACTAGAGCGTTTATTTTTTATACAATAGTTAAACTCCTATGAAGTTTTCCTAAAAAAATGACCTTCTTTCTACTTAATCCTTCAGGAAGAACGTCGTAGACGTTCCAACTATTGTAAACAAGGCGGAAGAACTAAAACGAGATCCTCGTAGAGGATCAACAAAAAGTTAATAAGAATTATAGTCAAAGTTCAGGTTTAAGTTCAAGTTCAAGACGTGACAGACGGTGTAGGTTTGGAAGCGATTCGAAATCCGCAATCCGAAATCCGAAATTGCAGGGCATTCGTAAATCAAAATTCGCAAATCGTAAATCCCCCCATTTCCTCACTGATTATCTCATTTTCTCTTATTATATTCTAGGCAATTAGAGATACAGAAATAAAATATTCATTATCCTTTTAATTCTACCTATTAACCGCAGACGTTAAAATTTTTATATAAAGAAAGGAGAAGAATATGGATCTATTATCAAAAGAAGATTTAAAAAGCTTGGTAAAAAAAGTAAGCGATCCTTGCTTATCAATCTACATACCTACTCACCGCGAATGGAACGGTGCAAACCAGGATAGGACAAGATTTAAAAATCATATTCAGAGTATATATAAACAGCTCACTGAAAAAGGAATCCGCTCCGCACAGCTGCAGCAGCTGATGAAGCCCGTATTTGATCTGCTTGACGATATCGAATTCTGGAACCACCAGAGTGAAAGCCTTGCCGTATTTTTCTCCCCCCGTGAATTCCGAAGGTTCAGGATACCGGTCCAGGTTCAGGATATAGAAATCATTTCCCACAGGTATTACATTAAACCTATTCTTTCATTGATGAGCGGGGACGGGCGGTTCTTTTTATTATCATTGGATCAAAAAAATGTTAAGCTTTACCAGGGCTCGAAGTTTTCCATAAATGAAGTGAAGCT
This sequence comes from Ignavibacteriaceae bacterium, assembly GCA_035542335.1. Classification (GTDB taxonomy): domain Bacteria; phylum Bacteroidota; class Ignavibacteria; order Ignavibacteriales; family Ignavibacteriaceae; genus DATKLQ01. The sequence continues at coordinate 2,688 of DATKLQ010000454.1, forward strand.
TCCTAAAGGGACTTTGGTAAGCCTAAAAGATTACCTGCAGTATGAAGAAGCTGATAAATCTTACCAGCTGTACGGCGGCAGCGTGGGTGAAGGCGCCGGATATTTCAGTCATGGCGCGGTAGCTATGGATGCCAAGGTTCACAAAGGAAAAATACTTGAGTTCTTTCACCTGGTTAATAAAGGTGTTTTCCGGGTAATTAAAAATGAGAATGCGCCGCTTGTATTAGCCGGTGTTAAATACCTATTGCCCATTTATAGAGAAGCTAACTCCTATCCATATTTGACCGGTGAAAGTGTTGATATTAATACCGAAGGATTAAAAGAGCAGGAGCTTCATGAAGATGCCTGGAAATTGGTCCAGCCTTTATTTGAGAAGAACAGGCTGAAAGCATTTAAATCATATGAACAATTTTCTGGAAACGGCCGGGCTTCCAGCAATATTGAGGAAGTTCTCAGGGCTGCATTTAATAAAAAAGTTGAATCACTTTTTGTAAATAAAGATGCCCAGGTGTGGGGAAGATATAATCCTGAAAAGGATGAAATAAAAATAGATGAAAACCGGACAGATTCTAATGAAGAGCTGCTTGATTTGGCTGCCGTGCAGACATTTGTAAATAACGGGAGTGTTTTTGTCTTAACAAAAGATAAAATGCCGTGCGATAAGCCGGCTGCAGCAGTGTTCAGGTATTAACTGCCGGACAAGCTGGCAAAGCGGTTACGGTAACGAAACCCGTTTCGTCTATCGGTAACGTCTAACGTACGTCCCACGCTATCCGCCGCATGATACGGGCTTCGATACCGATTGACGCTAAACCAAATGAGACTATACAATGTTCTACTTCTTCCTCTTATACTTCCCCATCAGTTCACCCTGACCTAATATATGCTTCTCCATTGCTTTAAGCAGTTGATCTTTAGTAGCACCTGCTTCCAAATGTACTGCGCTGTTTAATGCATAAAGCTTGAAAAAGTACCTGTGCGTACCGGAGGGAGGACAAGGCCCGCCGTAGCCGATATGGCCGAAATCATTTGTACCCATTAATGCTTCGGAAATATTTCTGCTGGGCGTAACACCTTCCAGCAGTTCCTTTTCATGGACAGGAAGATTAAAAATTACCCAATGCACAAAAGTACGTCCGGGTGCATCAGGATCGTCGGCAATCAGCGCTAAAGTTTTAGCTCCTTCCGGGATCCCGCTCCATGAAAGGGGAGGAGATATATTGGCGCCGTCGCAGGTATATTTGGCGGGAATAAACTCACCGTTTTCAAAAGCAGAAGAGGTAACCTTTATGCTCATTTTAATACCCTAAAAAATAATCGGAAATAATCTAATTATTTTTTCAACATGAAAACAGTGCGGATATCAATAGGAGATAAAATTTTTAGCAAGGGTTTGAATAACTTCAATTAGTCCGGAAGGGTAGACCCCGAATAATATTACTAGTACTGTTAAAAGCCCGAGTGCGGCAGTGCCGCTGAGAGTGAATTTGAGATTGCTTTGGTTTTGAAGAGAACTGCTTTGAGAGAACATTGATACTACAATCCTCAAGTAATAATAGAGTCCTATTACACTGGCACCTGCTAATACAATAACAAGAAGCCATAGGGAGGAGTTTACACCTGCCGCCAGCACATAATATTTGCCGATAAAACCGGCGGTCAGAGGGATCCCGGCTAATGAGAAAAGCATTGCGGTAAAAACAATTGAAAGGAGAGGCCGTTTCCAAAATAGTCCTTGATAATTATCGATCAGCTCCGCTTCATTGTCATAATCCGAGAGAACAGATACTATTCCGAATGAACCCAGAATAGTAACAAAGTATGCAGCGAGATAAAATGTTGAAGATTCTATCCCCATTTTCCCACCGGCTAAAAATGCTACGAGTATATAGCCGAAATGAGAAATTGATGAGTATGCTAAAATTCTTTTAACGTTGTTCTGAAGCAGAGCTAGGAGGTTGCCTGTCAGCATCGATGCAATGGCCAGTATGCTGAATAAAAGCGTTAATGATTTATATTGATGACCGTTTAATTCGGTATAAAATCTGAGCAGCACTGCAAACATTCCCCCTTTGGAAACGGTCGCGATAAATCCGCTGACCGGTGCTGAAGCAGCCTGATAAATATCAGGCGTCCACATATGAAAAGGAACCAGGGCAAGCTTGAATCCGACGCCGACAATAATTAATGCAAAGCCTGCAAGTGAAACCGGAGTTATTCCGTTAAGCTTCAATGCTTCTGCAAGTCCGGGAAAATCCATTCTGCCGTAGACGGCATAAATCAAAGCCATCCCGAATAAAAGAAAAGCAGAAGAAACCGAAGCAAGGATCAGGTATTTTATTCCTGCCTCAAGTGAATTATCCTTTACCTGTATAAATGAAATTAATCCGTATAAAGAAACACTTAATATTTCCAGGCCTAAGAATAAAGAGACAAAATGATTGCTTGAAGCCATTACCGATGAGCCAAGCAGTGCAAGAAAAATCAATATGTAAAATTCTTCCCGGTTATGATCCTGTTTATTTATGTAATTAAAAGAGAGAAGAAAAACAAAAAATACGGATGCTGCAAGAAGTCCTATATAAAAAAGAGAAAAACTATCTACTATAATAATCGTCTTTACCTGGATAGGCGCCAAGGGAACCGTCCGCAAAATAAAAATGAATGCAGCGCATAAACCGATTAAGCTGAGCCAGAAAGTAAACAGGTGATTCCGCTTAACGGCTATAGAGAGCATTATTAGAACCGGGATACCGGCTATAATAATTAATGGACGTAAAGATTCAATTTCAAAAAAACTCATTTTCCTAAGGTTATTTCTTCTAATTTGTTATGATTATTATCAAGCACTTCTGTTTTTCCGATTGAATTCAAAATCTTTTTTACAGAAGATTTGGAGATATCAAGAACATGCTGAGGGAATAGACCCAGCCAGACAACAACAACAGTTAATGCCCCCATTATTAGAATTTCGCGGGCATTTAGATCCGGAATCGGCCATTCCTTTACAGGCGAACCGTAAAAAACTTTCTGTACTATCCTTAAAGAATAAATTGTTGATGCAATTAATCCGAGTGCTGCTATTCCAGTTAAAACTATATTGGCTTGGTAAGCCCCGGAGAGTATTAAAAATTCTGCAATAAAATTAACCAGGCCGGGCAGCCCAAGTGAAGCCAATGCAAACAAGAGTCCCATTCCTCCCATGAACGGAACTTTAGACCATAACCCTCCCATTACATTTATATCCCTGGTATGAATTCTTTCCTGCAGCATCCCTGCCAAAATAAAGAGAGCACCAGTGCTGATTCCATGTGCAACCAACTGAATTACCGTACCCTGCAGCGACAATTGGTTGAATGAAAAAGCTCCGAGCAGTACAAACCCCATGTGACTTACACTAGAGTAAGCAACCAGTCTTTTTAAATCCGTTTGAGCAAATGCAAGCATTGCACCGTAAAGTATCCCCGCAGCGCCAAGAATAAAAGCAACCGTCTGAAAATCTTTTGATGCATCAGGGAAGAATGGAATTACAAACCGCAGAATTCCGTATGCGCCGGTTTTTAATAAAAGACCTGCCAGTATTACGCTTCCGGCAGTGGGCGCTTCGGTATGTGCATCGGGAAGCCAGCTGTGGAACGGAACAGCGGGAAGCTTCACTACAAAAGCAATTAAAAATCCGAGCATTAAAAAGAAAGCCGTTGACGGATTAATTTTCGTTCCAAGAAGCTGCATGTATTCAAAAGTATAGATCCCCGTCTGAGAACCGTGTATAAAATATAGTCCGAGAATTGCCAGCAACATCAGCAGACCGCTTGCCTGGGTAAAAATGAAAAATTTATAAGAAGCATAAATCCTGTTTTCGTGTCCCCAAATTCCAATTAAAAAATACATCGGAATAAGCATTACTTCCCAGAAGAAATAAAAGAGGAATAAATCTGATGCGGTAAATACGCCGATTATTCCGGCTAAAATCCATAAAAGATTAAAATGAAAGAAACCAACCCTTTCATTTATTTCTTTCCAGGAGATAAGAACAGAAAGCAGCCCCAGAAAAACCGTAAGTGCGACTAAAATTAAACTGAGACCGTCAAGAGCAAGATGAAAATTAATTCCGAACTGGGGCACCCATTTGGAATTAATTTCAATAAACCAGGATGGCGAAGCAGTTAAGTTTATCTGTTGTTTATAGTCTATCCAGATTTTTATAACTATAATAGAGTCTATAAAAATCGAAACCAGGGAAATCCATCTTGCAAAAAGCGGATTTATCCTCCCGGTAATCCAGGCAAGGATTCCGCCTAACATTAAAATTATAATCAGCCAGGCAAGTATCATAGAAAAACAATTATTGTTAAAGTTATAACCGCACCGGCAGCAATGCCCATAGCATACCAGCGCAATTTTCCAGTCTGTGTTTTAATTAATAAGCCGTGAAATAAACCTATACCTGCGGCAATTCCCGTGTAGATTAAATCTATAAAATCGTTTTTATTTATCTTAGCAAGAAAGATTATCGGTCTTACAAATATTCTTTCATAAAGCCAGTCGAAGCCCCAGCCGGAATAGAAGAATTTCTGCAGTAGATTTTTACCTTCGGATGGAGTGCGACGGAGATAAAGAAGATAAGCAATATAGAATCCTAACAGAGCAGTTATTGCAGCAATAGCCTGGAAGATTCCTTCCTGCAGTATATTCTCTCCATGCACCGGCGCGGAGGGAAGCACTTTTTCAACAAACCCGGAGAAGAGCGGTAAATTCCCTAATGTGCCGGGCAGTTCAATAAATCCTCCAATAAGAGACAGAACTGCCAGAATAACAAGCGGAACCTTAATTAATTTTCCGGGAGTATGTCCTATTTCAGTTTTTTGGGTACCGAAAAAAGTAATAAAGATCAATCTGAAGGTATATATTGCCGTAATAAAAGCGCCGAATAGCCCTGCTGCCCATAACCATGCGCTTCCCTTCGGACTCGACCATGCAAACCAGAGTATCATATCCTTGCTGTAAAATCCTGCCGTTATCAGGGGAAGAGAAGCAAGCGATGCCGAACCAATCAGGAATGTCCAGTAAATTAATGGCATCTTGTTTTTAATTCCTCCCATTTTAAAAATATTATGTTCATGATGAAGGGAGAGAATTACAGCTCCGGCTGCAAGGAATAGAAGGGCCTTGAAGAAAGCATGTATCATAAAATGGAATATAGCCGCCGAAAATGCTCCTACACCTAATGCAAGGAACATATAACCAATTTGGCTTATTGTAGAGTATGCAAGTACTCTTTTAATATCATGCTGAGCTAAAGCAGAAAAACCTGCTACCAGCAGAGTTGCTGCTCCGATAATTGCAATAAGCATCTGAACTTGCGGAGCTAATATGAATAATGCGTTTGTCCGTGCAATTAAGTAAACGCCTGCGGTAACCATTGTGGCGGCGTGAATTAATGCGCTTACTGGGGATGGACCGGCCATTGCATCCGGCAGCCATGTCTGCAGCGGCAGCTGTGCCGATTTACCCAGCGCACCGCCTAAGAGCAGAAGCGCGGCAGCGGTAGCCATTCCCGAACTTTGCGGCCATACCGCTGGGGCTTTGGTTAATATCTCATTTATATTAAGTGTGCCGAGATTTGCAACCAGGAGGAACAAGCCGATTGCCATTGCAGTATCGCCGATACGAGTAACAATAAAAGCTTTCTGTGCAGCCGCTCCGTTCGCCGGATCTTTATACCAGAATCCTATTAATAGAAAGCTGCATAGTCCGACCCCTTCCCATCCTAAATAAAGGAGTAATAGATTGTCTGCCAGTACAAGAGTGAGCATCGACCCTACGAATAAATTCATGTATGCGAAGAAACGGGAAAAACCCTCCTCTTCATACATAAATTCAATAGAGTAAAGGTGAATTAAAAAGCCGACGAAAGTAATTACAAATATGAATACAATGGAAAGCGGATCGAGGTAAAATGATATTGAAGGATTTAAACCGGCAACATTAAACCAGGTCCAAAACGTTTGGACAAAACGGAAATTTTCGGGCGGGTTTGAAATAAATCCTATGCCGATTATTAACGTTAGGAGAGCGGATAAACCGATAGAGCCTGCCCCTAGAACTGCGGAAGCTTTAATGGGAAATTTTTTCCCGAATAGAGCAAGAATGAGAAAACTGAAAAAAGGCAATACAGGCACTAACCAGAGAAGGTTCAGCATGTCATCCTTTCATCTTATTAAGCTGGTCCGCATCAAGGGTTTTAAACCTGGCGTAAATCTTTAATATAAGTGCAAGACCGACCGATACTTCTGCGGCAGCCATGGTTAGGATAAATATGAACATTACCTGTCCGTCCGCCTGCATCCATTTGGAGCCTGCTGCTACAAAGGCCAGCCCGGATGCATTCAGCATTATCTCAATAGACATCAGCATGAAGATTATATTTCTTCTTACCATTACACCAATTAACCCGGTAGTGAATAATATTCCTGCCAAAGCCAAGCTGGTCTCTAAAGTAACCTGGTTCAACTGCTTTCTCCTTGAAAAAATCTATGTCTTGATCTTTTTTTCTTTTCACCAAGATAATAAGCTCCGACAATTCCGGACATAAGGAGCATACCCGAGAGCTCAACCCCTAATAAATATTTATGGAATAAAGAAATTCCTACTTCTTTCGGAGAGATCACCTGTCCTGAAAATCCTGAAAATCCTGAAAATCCTGGTGTAAGAATCGCAAAAAGCTGGATTAAAAGGATCAAAGAAAGGATTCCGGGCCCAATCCAGATCTTAAAATTAAGAAGTCTCTTTTCTTCTGCTTGAGCTTCCTGCCCGAGATTTAAAAGCATAACTGCAAAAATGAAGAGCACCATTATTGCACCTGCATAAATAATTATTTCCAGGGCAGCGGCAAAGGGGGAACCCAGTGTAAAAAAGATTACTGCAACCGAAAACAATGAAACAATTAAATAAAGCAGCGCATGCACGGCATTGCTTCGGGTGATTACCAGTATAGAAGAAATAATTGCAATAGCTGCGGGTATGTAAAAACCTAATTGCATATTTTGGAAAAATTATAAAATCTTAAATTCCTGAAACTATCTGCCATTTAAAATCAAGGAAGAAGAGATCTCGGATCCACGGGCTTTTCTTCATTTTCGGCTTCTCCTTTATCCTTACCGCCGATTGATAACCCGGCGACCTTATAAAAATTATATCCGTGATATTTGCCTTCTCCTGAAATAAGAAGATCCTCTTTTTCATAGACAAGATTCTGCCTGTTGTATTCGCTCATTTCAAAATCGGGAGTAAGCTGTATTGCATAAGTAGGACAGGCTTCTTCGCAAAAACCGCAGAAGATGCAGCGCGAAAAATTTATCCTGAAAAATTCCGGGTACCTTCTCCCGGTTTTATCTTCTGTTGCCTGAAGTGAAATACAGTCTACCGGGCATGCAACCGCGCATAAATAGCAGGCTACGCATCTTTCGCCCCCATCCGGATCCCTGCTTAAAATTATTCTTCCCCGCCACCTGGGATGCAGTTTTGCTTTTTCCTCGGGATACTGAATAGTTTCCCGTTTATGAAACATATGAAGAAAAGCAATCCAGAGACTTCTTATTGAACTGAACATTTTTTTATTTCAGGGTATATCTTTTAAATAAATTATTTTAAACTGAGTACAACGGCTCCGGTAACCAGTAAATTCAATAATGAAAGCGGGAGCAGGAACTTCCAGCCGTATTCCATAAGCTGATCATATCTTGGTCTGGGCAAACCGGCTCTGAGAAGAACAAAAAATAGAATAAAGGCAAAAGTTTTTATGAAAAACCAGACGACACCCGGCAGGAATGATGGTCCGAGCCATCCTCCGAAGAATAATGTTGTTATTAGTGCAGAAACCAGAGTGATACCAAGATATTCGCCTACGAAAAACATTCCGAACTTCATCCCTGAATATTCCGAATGAAACCCGGCAATCAATTCGCTTTCCGCTTCAGGGATATCAAAAGGAAGGCGGTGTGTTTCGGCAATTCCTGCAATCAGGAAAATTACAAAGCCGGCAATCTGCGGAACCACAAACCACATTTTCTGCTGAGCATTTACAATATCTACCATGCTGAAGGATCCTGTAAGCATAACAACGCCCATCAGCGAAATTCCCATAAATACTTCATAAGAGATCATTTGGGCGGAGCCTCTGAGCGCTCCCAGCAGTGAGTATTTATTATTTGATGACCAGCCTCCCAGCACTACGCTGTATGCTCCCAGAGAAGACATTCCGAGGAAAAAAAGCAGCCCGATATTTAAATCGATTACATGTATATCCGGTGTGAATGGTATAACCGCAAAGCTTAAAAGGACAGTGGCAACTACAATTGCCGGGGCAATGATGAAAACCGGTTTATCCGCAAACGGCGGAATCCAATCTTCCTTAAAGAAAATTTTAACCATATCTGCAAGGCTTTGAAGCAGTCCGAACGGACCTACTCTATTGGGTCCATATCTATCCTGCCATAAAGCAAGCATTCTTCTTTCAACCCAGATTAATATTGCTGCTATATTAAGCATTACAAATAAGACACCGACAACAATTAATATGGACTGCAAAGTTTGATTCATTTATTCGGCTCGTTCAATTTTAATCCATGAATGAGATCCTATAAATGGAGAATCTGGTAAGCCGGCGGCTATTCCGGCAGTTCCTTCCGGCAGATCGATTCTTATTTTAACAGGCAAAGTAATTTTTTCACCTGAAATAGTTACTTCAGCTCTGCTTTCTTTCAGCAAATTCAGCTTCGACGCATCATCCGGATTTAAAGCGATATAGCATTTCGGTGTAAGCTCGGCAACTCCGGGCGATAAGGCGCTTAATTCATCCGATCCGAAAATGTGGTACAATGGCAGCATAAGCCATTGATCTTCTTTCCTGCTGAATATATCGGGTATATCTGTATAATATTTTGCAGCCGAACCGTTTTTAGGCTCAAAAATTCTTAACCCCGGATCACCGCCGTGTAAAGGTCCGCCGACCTCAATCTGGTACTTATTAATTGCCTGGGCGGAATTCCAGCCGGGCGACCAGAAGAATGGAATAATGGATGAGGGAGGTTCTCCGCGGTAGCCTTCCATAGTGAATGTCATCGGTGTATCAATATCCTCCGGCGGCTTTGGTTCACTAACGTTTATATTGGCATACATTGCAGTTCTGCCGCTGAAGCGGTGCGGCTCCCTGGGGAATTTCTGATCTGCAATCCTGAAACCCGGAGGCGGAGCGATATCTTTTATGTCTTTTAAAATAGGCAATTCATCTGCCGCTGCATTTGTAAAATCAGATAGATTCTTTAATTGCTTCTCTGAGTCTGATGAAATCAGATCAAGCCATCTCCAGCTTTCATAAATTTCACTTTTCGGCACAAAAACCTGGTAAAAACGCTGTGCACGCCCTTCCTGGTTAATTAAAGTGCCGTCCGATTCTGCGAAAGTGCCTGAAGGTAAAATGAAGCCGGCTTTTCTACTTGTCCCATTTTCAGTATGATCAATGACAATTATATTTTGGAAGTTTTGCAGTAATGAATCTATTTCGGCTCTGCCGGCTCTCCTATAGAGATCATTTTCCAAAATGATTAGCGATTCATAATTTCTATTTTTATTTAAAGATCCGAAATGCTGACCGTCCATTAAAGCCAGCCCCATGCTGTTTGCTTCCGGCACCACGAAGGATATTTCCGCATTCTTATTCATGGCTTTAAGCGCAAGAGCAACGTTGGCTGCGGCTTCAATGACCGATTCACTTAAAAGGCTTGTCCCGGAGATGATTAACGGACGTTCGGCATTTAAAAGATCATTCGAAATATTTTTTATGAAAGAGGATTCTTCATTGGATAAACCTGAAACCGAAGGAGCATTGCTGCTGATAGTATTTGCAGCGGCAAATGCCATTCTGGATATTTCCTCGGGTGTTCCGTAATACGAACCGGCTGAAATATAATCAAGCTTTGTAGGATGTGCCGATAAAATATATACAGGCGATTTTGAATCCTGTGCAAGCTCCCTAACGGCGGCATCATTCCATTCCGCAATGTTAACTTTTGCTCCTAATTTAACCCGTATATTTTTAGCAGCCTGTCTTACAGCCAGTGCAAGCATAGGGGCGGTATTGGTAAGGTCTTCTCCAATAATCAGGATTGCATCCGCATTCTCGATCTCTTTTTGGGAAGGCGTCCTTAATTGAGTATTTGAAAGAATATCAATTACTTTTTTCATCATTCCGTATTCCTTTTCAGAAACACCATGATAAAAATTTTCTTTGCCGATGAGCTTCTGCAAAGCATAATTTGATTCGAGTGAAGCTCTGGGTGAACCTATTCCGGCAACCTTCTTATTGCCTAAAATATTCCTTATCTCTCTTAAAATTAAAGCTTTATCAGTTTCTTCAAAATTTCCGTTTTGACTTTTCTTTAAGGAATATCTTAATCTTTTTGGATGATTAACATATTCATAACCGAATCTTCCACGGTCGCAAATAAAATAACCGTTCACCTTTCCGTTATACCGGCTTAAGATTCTTCTCAGCTTCCCATACCGCTCAGCTGCAATAATATTGCATCCAAGGCTGCATTGATGGCATATGCTGGGAGCATTTGTAAGATCCCATTTCCTTGTATAATTCTTTTTCAATGTTTTATCGGTAAAAACTCCGGTAGGGCAGACTTCCACGAGATTACCGCTGAATTCATTTTCTAATATTCCGTCTTCATGCCTCCCGAAGTAAACATGATTATGAGCCGCAAATACATCCAGGTCTTTACCGCCTGCATAATCCTTATAATACCTGACGCAGCGGTAGCATTGTATACAGCGGTTCATTTCATGGTTGATAAAAGGTCCGAGGTATTGATTTCTGTATGTTCTTTTTTTGAATTTATACCTTCTATAGGCATGCCCTGTCATTACAGTCATATCCTGCAGATGGCATTCCCCCCCCTCATCACAGACCGGGCAGTCATGCGGATGGTTGGTCATCAGCCATTCAATTACATTTTCCCTGAACTTTTTTGCCTCAGTATCCTTAATTGAGATAATCATATTTTCCTGGACCGGCTCCATGCAGGCCATTACCAATCTGCCTTTTGTATCTTTTTCATCACGGTACCTAATTACAGCGCACTGGCGGCATGCTCCCACAGAGCCTAATTCGGGATGCCAGCAGAAATACGGCAGGTTTAATCCTAAAGAAAGGCAAGCTTCCAAAAGATTTTTCTTCGGATTTACATCATAAGTCTTGCCGTCTATTATAATCTTAGTCAATTATGCCTCCAGGGACATCCGCGCTGAGTAATATGTTTTTTAAAATCATCCATAAAATATTTTAATGCGCTTTGAAGGGGTTCCATGGCTCCCGGCGCAAGTGCACAGAAAGTATTTCCGGGTCCCAAATATTTTGTGTGGAAAGTAAGCAGATCAATGTCTTCCGGGGTTCCGTCGCCGTTTTCGATTACTCTCAATATCTTTTCCACCCAGGGGAGTCCGTCTCTACAGGGAGTGCACCAGCCGCAGGATTCTTGTGCAAAGAAGCGTTCCATGTTATGGACAAATCCGACAGGGCATGTTTTGTTATCGAGCACTATCATTGTTCCTGTGCCGAGCCTGCTTCCGACCTTCATTAAATTCACAAAATCCATTTTAACATCGAGGTGCTCTTCAAGTAAAAAATCAGTGGATGCTCCCCCCGGAAGAACTCCTTTAAACTTTAGCCCGTCCTGCATTCCGCCGGCATACACTTCAAGCAGCTCGCGCATCGGGGTTCCCATCGGCAGCTCCCACGCTCCGGGATTTTTAACTTTCCCGCTAACTCCGTAAATTTTGGTTCCTCCATCATCTGTGAGGCTTAAGCTTTTAAACCAGGCTGCGCCGTTGTTTACTATATGCGGAATATTGCAGAGTGTTTCTACATTATTAACAATTGTCGGTTTTCCGAACAGGCCGCTTACCTGGGGAAAGGGCGGTTTTGCTCTCGGTGTTGCTCTTTTTCCTTCAAGTGAATTCAGAAGCCCTGTTTCCTCGCCGCACATGTACCTTCCCACACTTGTATGAATATGCAGATCAAAGCTGAATTCTGACCCGAGAATATTCTTTCCTAAATATCCGGCTTCGTATGCTTCCGATAGTGCTTTCTCTAAAATCCTGGCAGCTTCAGTATATTCTCCTCTTATAAAGATATACCCGAGAGAAGCCTGAATTGCATATGCGCTGACAATCATTCCTTCAATTAATAGATGCGGGTCTCCTTCAAGAAGAAGCCTGTCTTTAAACGTGCCCGGCTCCATCTCATCGGCATTTGCAACTAGGTATTTCTGCGTTATGCCTCCGTCCATCGGTACGAAACTCCATTTCATACCCGTATTAAATCCTGCTCCGCCTCTTCCTTTCAAATTAGAATCCTGAACAATCTTCGTGATTTCTTTAGGCTGCAGATCCTTTAAACTTTTCTTTACCGACTGGTATCCGCCGGCATTTTCGAATTCCTTAAGGTTCATCGGCGGCTGACCGGGGCGTATATTTTTTGTTAAAGGTTTTTCCATCTATTTATAATTTTCCAATATGGAATCGAGGTTTTCGGTTTTTAAATCCCTGTAAAGATCATTGTCGATCATTAATGCCGGTGCATGATCGCATGTACCTAAGCATGGAACCGGCAAAAGTGTAAAACGATCATCTTTGGTGGTCTCTCCTAATGAAATTCCCAGCTTTTTCTTAAAATGATCTAATATTTTTTCATATCCCAAAACCCAGCAGCTTACACTGTCGCAGAGAAGTATTACATGCCTGCCAACGGGCTTTCTATATATTAAATTGTAGAAAGTGGCAACGCTGTCTACTTCGTGAGGGGTCATTTCAAGAATTTCCGCAATTTCTTTTACTCCGTCGTCCGAGACCCACTTGCGGTGTTTTTGAACTACCTTCAGTGCTTCAATACAAGCAGCCTGTTTGTAAGGATATTCCTTTAAATGTTCTTCTATTTCTGTTTTTTCCTGATCGCTTAACATTTATTTACTGTATTTATAAAACCCCGTAGCACAGATTAATAATCTGTGCTACGATATTGTGAAACTATCTGTCGATATCAGCCAATACAAAATCAATGCTTCCCAATATAGAAAGCAGGTCTGCAACAGTATGCCCTCTGCTGATATATGGAACCATTTGTGTGTGCGGAAAAGAAGGAGTTCTAATACGTACCCGGTAGGGCGATGTATTCCCGTCGCTGATGAGATAATACCCATTGTTTCCTTTGGTTGCTTCGATGGGTACTAGTGCTTCACCCGGCGGTATAACAGGGCCCCAGCTTACATTTAGAAAATGTGTAATTAGAGTTTCAATATCCTTCATGGTCCTTGCTTTCTCGGGAGGAGTTGCCAGCGGATGTTTCGACTTAACAGGACCCGGCGGCATATTTTTCATGCATTGTTCAACTATTCCAAGGCTTTGCCTCATTTCCTCGATGCGGACTTTTGCCCGGTCATAGCAGTCGCCGTTTTGTGCAGTCGGTATATCAAATTCAAATTGTTCATATCCGGAATAGGGAGTTTTTTTCCTGAAATCCCATTCGAGCCCGCATGCCCTTAAACCCGGGCCCGTTACACCCCATTCAATTGCCTCATCCAAAGTGTAGCTGCCGATCCCGACAGTCCGTGCTTTGAAGATCCTGTTTTTCATAACAAGATCATCATATTCATTTAATCTTTCGGGAAAATAATCTATAAAACTTTTGACAATGGTTTCCCAGCCGTTCGGAAGATCATCAACGACTCCCCCGATGCGGAACCAGTTGGGATGCATCCTATCGCCGCAGACTGCTTCAATAAAATCGAAGACTCTTTCGCGGTCGCTGAACATGTAAAATACGGGTGAAAGCTGACCGATGTCCTGGGCGAATGTACCGTACCAAACCAAGTGGCTGGCAATCCTGAAAAATTCACAGAGCATTACCCTTATTACTTTTGCTCTCTCCGGAACTTCAATACCTGCCAGCTTTTCAACTGATAGCAGGTAAGCTAGATTATTTACAACTCCTCCGAGGTAATCAACTCTGTCGGTGTAAGGAATATATGTATGCCACGACTGCCTTTCACCCATTTTCTCTGCTGCACGGTGATGGTATCCGATATCTGGTACAATATCCAGGATTTCTTCTCCGTCGAGTTGAAGCACCAAACGGAAGACCCCGTGTGTTCCCGGATGCTGCGGCCCCAGGTTTAAAAAAAGGAACTCGCTGGTCTCGCTTTTTCTCTGCATTCCCCATTCTTCAGGCTTAAATTGAAGAGCAGCCTGCTCCTTATCCCATTTATCCTCGGGCATTTGGAACGGGCCCATTTCAGTTGCCCGTGCCGGGTGTTCCTTTCTCAGCGGGTGTCCAATCCAGGTAGGCGGCATCAAAATTCTTCTGAGGTGAGGGTGGTTTTCAAATTCAATGCCGAACATATCGTAAACTTCCCGTTCATACCAATCGGCATTAAGCCATAAACCGGTAATGCTGGGTATGGATAAGGATTCTTCTTTCAGAGCGGCTTTAATTCTTAAATATTCATTTCTTCCGAAAGAAAAGAGATGATATACAACGGTAAAATCAGTATCAGTCTGGTCAGCTCTGTCTGCTCTTGATCGTTCGTCAATTGCAGTTATATCATAAAGCATTTTATAAGGATTCTGGATATTGTTCTTACAGAATCTGAGTATTTCAACTATTTTTTCCTTGGGAACCCAAATAGTTGATACATCGTCGACGGAAGGCTTAACAAAGAGTTCCTGATCTCCGAATTTTAATTTTAGATCATCAATGATATTAGAAGTCTGCATAGTACAATTAAAAGTTTAAATATCTTTTCAACTTCTAGATTTTTAAAAAGAAAAATCCCGGTTATCAAATTTCTGTATTCGGCGTTAACCTTGTGGTTTTTTTTCTTTCTTCTCTCTTAAGATCCCTCATAGAAGGGCGTTCAGGTTTAATTATGCCTTGAGGGCCGATTGCCCAGCTCAAAGGTCTTTTTTCCATTCCGACAGCTTTAGAGAGTAAAAGCAATCCTTCCATGAAGGCATCGGGTCTCGGAGGGCATCCGGGGACATAAAGGTCGACGGGCATAAATTTATCTACACCCTGCACAACCGAATAAATATCATACATACCCCCGGAATTAGCGCAAGAACCCATTGAAATGACCCACCTGGGTTCCATCATCTGCTGGTAAAGCCTTTTTATAATCGGGGCCATCTTAATGAATACAGTGCCTGCAATAATCATAAGGTCTGCTTCCCTCGGCGTCCCTCTGATTACTTCAGCACCGAACCTGGATATATCATATTTGCTTGTAAGACTTGTTGCCATTTCAACATAGCAGCAGGAAAGCCCGAAGTTAAAAGGCCAAATGGAATTTTTTCTTCCCCAGGCCAGGAGATCCTGGAGCTTAGTAAGGATAATACTCTGCTGAACTACTTCTTCAAAGGAGCCCGTTCCCTGAATGCTTGCAGCAGGATTGTCGGTTTTACTGGTCCACCATTTCATAAAAAATCTTTAAGATAACTTCTTTACCGGTAAAATTAATTCAGAAAAGAATTTTCAACTTTCGTTTGAATTCATTTTGTAATTCTTTCTGGCCTTTAATACCTTTTTGCCGCTGAGCCCGAAATCCAGTGCACCTATCCGCCATTCGTAAATCAAAACAACTACAAGAATTGAGATAAAAACAGAAGCGGCAAAATAGCCTTCCCAACCCAATTCATTAAATGCAACCGACCAGGCAATTAAAAAGGCAGCCTCCAGATCAAAGATTACAAAAAACATTGCAACTAAATAAAAATGAGCGGAAAATCTTACCCTCGCAGTACCTGTAATTACCATTCCCGACTCGAACTGCTCCCCGGTAACCTTTTCAGTATGACGTTGTCCAAGCAGATAAGAGAGGCCGATCATTACAATAACCAAAAGAATTACGGCCAGACCATAAATCAATAAAGGCCAAATTAATGGGTTATCCGGTGATGTGTTCACAAGCTCCTCTTTGTAAAAAGGATTAAAAATGATCTGTACAAAAGGTTTAAGGAGAGCAAAATTATCAAAATTTATTCTAATTCAGATAAAAATGATAAATAAAAATTGACTGTTCAAACGTGATTTAAAGTAAAAAAAGAATTATTTCTAATCCCGCGAAAGCTGGACAGCGGGATTAAAAAATATTTTATTTAAAATCAGTTTTTAGGAACTACAGATACAACTAAAGTGCGGCAATAAGATAAATTGCAATTCCTATTGAGATAATCCGGAAAATTGTAGAGTAGCAGCTAGGTTCCATTTTCTTGATCATAACATCCTCATTTTTGCTATTTGATCTTAATTGAATTGCACAATTAAAAACTGTCTAAGAAAAGTTCGGATTTAATTTAAAGTTTTCGGATTAAGAATTTTAAACCGGGCCGGGAAAAAAATTCAAGAAAAATATAATTTTTTAAATTTACAAGGGGAAAATCAGAATAGATTTTGAAAAATGCAAAAATAAAGAGATGATTTTTAGATTTATTACGAACTTTTCCTGAATTCTCATGTTGTCTGTCCGGAATTTATCCGATAGAAGTTAGACATAATTATTATTTACGAAGGGACCTATTCCTCTTCTTGTTTATACAAAAAGATAAGGTAATAAGGTTTTATCACTCCTGGGTTTTCTTTGTTACTAAGGTTTAATCATTCTGATAAGGTTTCGGCGCCTTTTTTAATAAAGATGAGTTATTGGTTAATATGTATTAACCCGGATATATATCTTAATAGTAGGAGAACTCAGACGAATGAAAATTAAAAAAATGGATGTGGATGAGAATTATTGACTATATCTTTTTCAGAGAGATCTTAGTATGGTTTCCAGCTGCTCTTCATTTTCGCAGATTACGGCGCGGGCTTTGCTGCCGTCGTTAGGCCCTACTATTCCGGCTTCTTCAAGCTGATCGACAATCCTTGCGGCTCGTGAATAACCGAGCTTTAATCTCCTCTGCAGCAAAGAAACCGAACCCTGCTGATGCCTTACTATAACTCTTGCAGCATCCTCAAACATCGGATCGAGATCAGACAAAAATCCGCCTCTCGATTCTTTTTTCTTTTCATAAATTGACGGAAGGAAATATGGTTTTGAATATGCAGGCTGGGAGTAGATGTAATTAGTTAATCTTTCAACTTCCTCGGTTGAAATAAATGCATTCTGAATCCTTGTGGGTTTTGGAGACCCGGTTGGAAGGAAAAGCATGTCACCCTTACCAAGGAGCGACTCTGCTCCGTTCATATCCAGGATTGTCCGGGAATCAATTTTAGTTGCCACCTGGTATGCTATTCTTGCGCTGAAATTTGCTTTAATTACCCCGGTAATTACATTTACCGAAGGCCGTTGAGTTGCAAGCACAAGGTGAATTCCTACTGCCCGGGCGAGCTGGGCAAGACGCGCAATCGGCTCTTCGACCTCTTTCCCGGCAGTGATCATCAAATCGGCAAGCTCATCGATAATAATGATCAGGTAAGGGATCGGATGATGCTTGACTTCTTCAGTATCTTTAGGCCTTTTGGCAGGATCGCCGACTTTTTTATTGTAATCGACAATATTTCTGACTCCCGCTTTTGCAAGCTTGTCATACCTCTTTTCCATTTCAAACTCAACCGACTTTAATAACAGCACGGCATTCTGCGGCGCTGTAATTATTTCTTCGTCCAGATCAGGCGAAACGGCCAGATAGTGTTTTCGTAATTTATTATAAAAAGAAAGCTCAATTTTTTTCGGATCAATCATTATTAATTTCACTTCCGAAGGATGCTTGGAATAAAGGAGGCTGGCAGTTATCATATTTATTCCGACACTTTTTCCAGACCCGGTTGATCCAGCAATAAGCAGATGAGGCATCTTGGAAAGATCGGCGGTATAGACATCCCCGTTTATTGTTTTCCCGAATACAACGGGTAGCTCAAATTTTGATTCCGAAATTTTACCAAGCACCGATCTCGCATTTACAAGCGACGCCTCGGCATTCGGTATCTCCACCCCGATTGCGCTCTTCCCCGGAATAGGCGCAATTATCCTTATTCCTCTTGCGGCAAGCGCCAATGCAATATCATGCTCAAGGCTTACGATCCTGCTGATCTTAACTCCCGGCGCCGGGACTATTTCATATAAAGTAACAACAGGCCCGGGCGTAACAGTGATATCCTGAATTTCTATATCGAACAGCTTAAGCTTTTCAGTAAGCAGTTCGGCATTTCTCTTAAGCTCTTCCTCGGCAACTTTAAAATCTTCAGGCGGTATCGGTTCCAGCAGCTCCAGCCCGGGGAATTTATAATTAAGCTTTTCTTCCCATTGATTTGGCAGATCCTCTTCAAATTCCTTTTCCGAATCCCGCTCCGGCATTTCCCCAGTTTTTTCAAGGTCTACTTTTTTCTCTTCCTCTTTCTGGATTACATTCGCTTCATGTGTCAGCGGCAGATCGTTCTTTCTTATAATCCTTATCGTGGTTTCCTCGGCAGACTGTTCGGTTTCTTCCTCTTCTTCCTGAATTTCCTCTTCGGTATCTCCTTTCATAACAGATTCGGCACCGGCCTTTAATCGGTTCTTTTTTTTCTCCTCCGATAATTTTTTTATTTTATCGAGATTGGAATATGCCGGAACGGTTGCCAATTCCTTATCCCTGTTTTTTTCGCGGGTAAAAATTCTTTTAAAGAAGTAAAAAATATTTTCGATTTTTATATCAAAAACTATAATAAGGAATATTAGAGCCGCTGAAATTAAAAGAATAATGCTCCCTACGCCACCTAAAAGGCGTTTTAAAGCCTCGCCGAGATAATCTCCGATATTGCCGGCCAGCTCTTTATGACCGTTTAATATACCGTTGTATGTCCTTAACACACCAAAAAAACTGGCGAGTATTATTCCAATCAGAAGAAAAGAATTTGAAGCATAAAGCAGGGAGCGGAATTTGAATTTCTTAAAAAAATATATCCCTATGCCGAATAAAACAATCGGGAGCACGACTGAGAAATACCCGAGGGTCCGTATTATAAAGAAGTTGGAGACATAAGCCCCGAAAATTCCCAGCCAATTTCTAATAGAATTAGATTTATTAATGATTTCATCATTAGATCCGAAGACGCTGAAGAAATCAGTTAAGCTAGCATCATCGAAAGGATTATACGATATAATGCTTAAAAAGACAAGCACAGCCAGGACCATAAGGAGAAGGCCCAGAACCCTTTTTTTCTTTTCGACAGGGATACTGCTGCCTGAAGAATTCGGCGAAACACGGCTTGATTTTTTCTTTTTTCTAAAGGACATTTTAGTAGAGATATTAACCGGCGGCTATCTCCGCTCCGCTCTGCGGAACAAGCTTTTCATAGAGCTTGATGGCATTTCCTGTAAAATAAGGTATTATATGAGAGTAGTTTAATTTACTGCAGAATTTCAGATCATCCTCAAAACCGTTTTCAATAAGTATTTTCCCGTGGTCGCTTTCCCGAAGCATCTTTAAAAGGTTCTTCCCGAAAACCTTATTCATTGCAATGCTTCCCCGGGCGGAATCGGTTAACTCCAGGTCCTCTCTGAGCTTTTCAAGTTCCGTAATGAGCCTGCCTGCACAGACTGTATCTTCCAGGGAGAATGTGTTTGCTTTCCCGGCACAAAGAATCTCAAAATCTTTGTTCAAATCATTTAAATGATTTACGATTGCCGCAAGATTCAGGAAGGAGCAGACAAACAAATTCTCAGAGAATTTTGCTTTCACTATTGATTTTGAACCGTTTGTAGTATACAGGATTATAGTTTTCCCGCCGACAATATCCCTTACATATTCGAGCGGCGAATTCCCAAGTGCAAATCCTTCTACCTTTTTGGTATTTCTTTCCCCCCCGACCAGAGTCTGTCCGCCGAACATTCCGCCGGAAACTTTAACTGCGAATTCAACGGTTGTTACCGGTATAATCTCCTTTGCCTCGTTTTGAATTGCATTTACAACCGTGCTGGACGCCCTGAGAACGTCGATCACTACGGTTGTTTTCTTAGTAAAATATAATTCATCCGCATTATTATGGTTAAAAAGCACATTGATCTTCATAACTGCAATCTCAAGATTAAATCGTTACCTGCAAATTTATTAAAATTTTAAGTAATTCACCTTACGAAAGGTAACATTTGAAATAATGGAATAGTGGAAAATTGGAATATTGGACAATTCCATTATTCCAGCATTCCATTATTCCAGCATTCCAAAAGGCTGTACAATGCGCTGCTAATCCCTCTTTATAAAAGGAATCTGCACTACTTCAGCAGGAACTTCTTTTCCTCTTATATTAAAATTAATTTTAGAGCCTGGTGCAGAATATTCCTGCTGTATATAGCCCAATGCAATCGGTTTTTCAAGCGTCGGGCTCACAGTCCCGCTGGTTATTGTACCGATTTTTTTATTGTCAAGAGTTAAATCATAGCCATGGCGCGGAAACGCTTTTTCATCGGTTTCCATTCCTACCAATCTTCTTTTAAATCCATTTGATTTAAACCCGACCAGCGAATCTTTTCCGATAAAATCAGGTTTATTAAGTTTTGTTATCCATCCCAAGCCTGCTTCAAGAGGGTTTGTAGTTTGATCGATATCGTTCCCGTAAAGGCAGAATCCCATTTCGAGCCTCAATGAATCTCTCGCAGCTAAACCGACAGGCTGAATATTGAATTTTCTGCCTGCTTCAAAAACAGCATTCCAGATTTTCGCAGCAGTTTTTTCATCCCCCCTGAAATAAAGCTCATATCCTAATTCACCTGTATAACCGGTCCTGGAGACAATCATTTCTACTCCGCAGATATTGCGGTTCCCGAAGTGATAATATTCAAACTCCAAAGGTCCTCCAGATATTTCCTCAACAACCTTTTTGGAATCAGGGCCCTGCACGGCAAGCATGGAATAATCATCGCTCCGGTTTTCAATTGCCGCATTAAATCTATTATTGTTTTTCATCCATTCATAATCTTTTTCGATATTGGAGGCATTAACCACCAGCATTAATTCGTCGTCGGAAAATTTATAGACCAGCAGATCATCGACAATCCCTCCATCCGGGTAACACATAGCCGAATATTGGACTCTTCCGGGAAATAATTTTGATGCATCGTTCACGGTTATATTTTGAACAAAGTCTAAAGCCTCATTTCCTTTAATAAAAATCTCACCCATATGCGAGACGTCGAAAACTCCTGCTGAATTTCTAACTGCCTTATGCTCTGCAATGATAGATGAATACTGGATAGGCATCAGATAGCCTGCAAATTCGACTATTTTTGCATTAAGCTTTTCATGAACCGGGTAAAATTTTGTTTTTTTCATTTTATTACTTGTAATCTTCCGTAATTTCCCTATTGTTTCTTTTTAGATAGGCTTTGAATTGGCCCAGCGGAACACTCGGATCCTCTTCAAGCTTGATTCTAATCAGATATTTAAACTGGAATTTTGTAACCGTTTTTATTTTTCCTTCCCGAAGTTTTTCGGCAAATGCAGGATGACACCGGATGACGATCGATTTTTCTTTGGAATTTCTTCTAAATTTTTTCAGCCACTCTTCAAGATCATAAACCTGGTGAGAATGTTTAGTAAGCAACCCGGTGCCGAAACAGTAAGGACATACTTCCTTCATGGCCTGCATAATATTCTGCCTAATCCTCTGCCTCGTTATCTGGACAAGCCCGAAATCGGACATCGGGAGGACCGAAACTTTTGCCCTGTCCTTTCTGAATTCTTTTCTCAGCTCGTCGTATACTTTCTTCCGGTTTTTTTCCTCTTCCAGGTCAATAAAATCGACAACAATTATCCCGCCGATATCCCTAAGGCGCATCTGCCTGGCGATCTCTCTCGATGCCTCAAGATCGGTTCTCAGCGAATTAAGCTCCTGCTCCTTGCTCTTAGCATATCTCCCGCTGTTTACGTCAATAACCACCATAGCCTCGGTATGCTCAATTATTAAATATCCGCCGCTGATCAGGGGTACTTTTCTTCCCATCAGGGTTTTTATCTGCTCTTCGATTTTGAATGCGTCGAATATTGAAGTACCCGAACGGAAGAGCTCGATTTTATCCGCTAATTCGGGATGAATAATCTGGACATAAGTTTTTATCTGCTTATAAACTTTCCGCGAATCGACAAATACCTTTGAAACATCGGGAGTAAATAGATCGCGGATTACGCTGGAAGTAGTATTTAAATCCTGGTAGATAAGCGCAGGAGGTTGCTCGGTTTTAATGGTTGCCTGAATTTCCTCCCAGGTTTTAATGAGGTTGTTCATATCCTCTTTCAGAGCTTCTTCAGTCTGGTTCCTTGCTACAGTTCTTATAATCAATCCGAAATTTTTAGGCAGGATAGTTCTGGCCATATATCTAAGCCGTTTTCTTTCGCGGAAATCGGATATTTTTTTTGAAACCCCGATCTTCCCGTCAAAAGGAAGAAGCACACAGAAACGGCCCGGAAGCGAAATGGATGAGCTGACGCGGACTCCTTTATTATTTACCGGTTCCTTGGTTATTTGAACGAGGATCTCCTGATCTTTTTTCAGCCTATGGATTATAGGATTTTCATTTTCCGGTCTGGCAGTTTTCAGGAGCTGGTCCGAAGCTTCGCGAGTTTGTTCACGTTTTGGAGCGGATGGTGAATCAGACGTGATTGTATTGCCTGAGGCGGGGTCATCTTCATCGGATTCGTCATCCAGATCCGAATCTTCGTCTCCGATCATATCCTGGAGCTGCTGGGTAGATTCACCGATATCGGAAAAATGAAGGAAGGCATCGTGCTTCATGCCGATGTCGATGAATGCGGCTTTAATCCCGGGCAGGACCCGTGCTACTTTCCCCAGATATATGTCCCCGACCATCCTCCTGTTTTCAGGATAGTCTACAAAGAAGTCTACTAAATTTCCGTCTTCCGTGATGGCGACTCGTGTCTGCGTAGTAGATGCGTTGATAATAATTTCTTTTGTCATAAAGGAAAAACTTTTTTGTTGGTATATACAATTTCTTTGAAAAAAATCTTAGGAGTGAATTTTCATGAAGGCTAAGCACCGGGTAATGGGCCGGTTGGAAAAAATAATAAAAATAATACAGAGTATAAAAGTTCATCTGCGCTGCTGCCATATAAATTCCCCGGAACTTCTACCGGAAGTTCCGGCTTAAATAAAAATTACGAACACTATTTAAGAATCCATTAAAATATATAAAAAGTACATTAGACCGCAGGTTTTTTCCCTCCGCCGTCTTCTTTCAATAATTCTTTTCTGCTTAAGGATAATTTACCGTTTTCTGCCTTTATAAGCTTAACGGTAACTTTATCCCCTTCTTTAAAGTAATCTGTTACTTTATTAACTCTTTTGTTATCAATCTGCGATATATGAAGGAGACCCTCTTTCCCGGGCAGAATTTCAACAAATGCTCCAAAATCCATTATTTTTGTAATTACGCCGTCGTAAACTTCACCCACTTCAGGTGTTGCCGTAAGCTTTTTAATATAGTCCTTGCACTTCAAAGCATTCTCCTTATTGGGAGAAGCGATGTTCACTGTCCCGTCGTCTTCGATATTTATATCGACTCCGAAAAGTCTCTGCATTCCCTGCACGGTTTTACCGCCGGGACCGATTACCAATCCAATCTGATCCTGTTCGACCTGCATTGTAATTAGCCTGGGCGCATACTCGGATAAATGCTCGCGGGGAGCGCTTATCGATTCATTCATGATATTCAGAATATGCATTCTTCCCTCTTTTGCCTGTTTTAAGGCAATTTCCATGATTTCAAAGGAGATGCCCCTTATTTTAATATCCATTTGGAATGCAGTAATTCCATCAGATGTTCCTGCTACTTTGAAATCCATATCCCCGAGGTGATCTTCATTCCCCAGAATATCGGAAAGCACTGCGTATTTTGCATCCTCCTTAATAAGCCCCATTGCAATTCCCGCGACAGGCTTTCTAATAGGTACGCCGCCGTCCATTAAGGCGAGCGATCCGGAGCAGACGCTGGCCATTGAGGACGAGCCGTTTGATTCGAGGATATCCGAAATAACTCTTACAGTATAAGGGAATTGATCTTCGGGAGGAAACACATTCTTCAAGGCTCTTTCGGCAAGATTGCCATGCCCGATTTCCCTTCTACCGACACCGGTTAATTTCCCCGTTTCACCGACGCTGAAGGGGGGGAAGTTGTAATGGAGCATAAATTTTTTGGAATACTCGCTGGCAAGACCTTCAATCATCTGCTCATCGTTCTTAGTCCCTAATGTCATGGTTGCCAAGCTCTGGGTTTCTCCCCTTGTAAAGAGTGATGAACCATGTGTACGGGGAAGAATTCCGAGTTCAATTGAAATGGGCCTGATCTGCTTAGTATTCCTTCCGTCCAATCTTATCCCTTCGCTTAAAATTCTGGTGCGCATTATTTCTTTCTCTGAATCTTCAAGCATTGCGGTTATATCTTTTTCTTTTTCAGGATATTTTTCTTTTAAAGATTCAATAACCGATTCTTTGAGCTGTTTATTCTTTTCCCTTCTCTCCTCTTTTTTCAGGATCGAGTAAACAATTTCTTTCATCTTCCCGGAAGACAAACCAAGGACATCGTTCCTAAAATTTTCATCAATCTCCTTAGGAGGTACTTCCTTCTTAGGTTTACCGGCAGCCTCTCTCAGATCAGCCTGGATGCGAACAAGCTTTTTGATTTCTGCATGTGCAAATTTGAGAGCATCGAGGAGAGTTTCTTCACTTACTTCCTGCGCCTCTCCCTCGACCATCATTATGGAATCTTCCGTTCCGCCCACTACAAGTTCAAGATCTCCCTGTTCTATTTGGGCAAATGTCGGATTAGCTATAAATTCACCATTTACCCTGCTGACCCTGACTTCTGCCATAGGACCTCCAAAGGGGATGTCCGAGATGGTTAAAGCAGCAGAAGCGCCGACCGCACCAAGCACGTCAGCATCATTCTCACCGTCATGCGAAAGTACCAGCGCAATCACCTGGGTTTCATTCTTGAATTCCTTAGGGAAGAGAGGGCGTATCGGTCTGTCGATTAACCTGGCGCTTAAGATTTCTTTTTCAGTGGGGCGTCCCTCCCTTTTAATATATCCGCCGGGGAATTTGCCGGCTGCAGAGGTTTTTTCTCTGTATTCAACCTGGAGCGGGAAAAAATCCTGCTCTTCCGCAGCTTGATCGGAAGCTACGGCAGTAACAAGAATCATTGTATCGGCGTAGCGGACCATAACCGCGCCGTTTGCCTGCTTTGCATAACGCCCGGTTTCAATTGAAAAAGTCTTGCCGCCTATTTCGACTTCCTTTTTTATAATCATAATCTAATTTACCTTACTTCCTGATGTTCAAATCTTTAATTATAGTTCTGTACCTTTCGATATCTTTTTTCATAAGATAATCCAAAAGTCTTCTTCTTTTTCCAACCATCATCATCAATCCTCTCCTCGAATGATGATCTTTTTTATGAATATTAAAGTGGTCTGTCAAATCATTAATTCTAGAAGTTATTAAAGCAATCTGTACTTCTGTCTTGCCGGAATCCTTTTCCCCGCTTCCGAATTTCCTGATAATTTCCTGTTTTTTCTCTTTGGTCATTTTTATTTCCTTATTTTTTATTTACAATGTAACCCCAGAACAAACCGGAGTTAATTAATTAAAACTTTACTTGAGCAGAACCGATCCTGTTTAGGATTTCGAATCCTGTTTCTTTATCTTTTTTCATCTGAGCGATTAGTTCATCGGCCGAGCCGAATTTTTCCTCGCCCCTGATTCTTTCAACCAGCTTCACGGTAATATTTTTACCGTAGATGTCCTTATTGAAATCAAAGATATATGCCTCAGGGATTATTTCTCCGGCATCATAGAAAGTGGGTCTCCTGCCTACGCTAAGCAATCCGAACAATTTATTTTCAGCCACTATAATTTCAGCAGCATAAATTCCGAGTGCGGGCAGAAGCTTATCCTTATCAATTTTAATATTAGCAGTAGGGAAGCCGAGCTTTCTTCCCCTTTGATCTCCTATTACCACATTACCGTATATGGAGTAATAACGGCCTAGAAGGGCATTGGCTGATTCAAGATTTCCGCCGGACAAAGCTTTCCTGATTTTGGTGCTGCTAACGGTCTCCCCGTTGATCCTGCATTCACCGATTTCCGAAACAGTAAAATTATAATTCTCTCCGAATTTCTTTAGAGTCTCATTGTTGCCGCTTCTTCCTTTGCCGAAGTGATGATCGAATCCAATCACTATTTCCTTTAAGCCGATTCCTTTTATTATATAATTTAAAAGGAATTCATCTGCACTGATCTGCGAAAACCCGGAGGTAAATTTTATTATAAGAAGATTTTCAATTCCAAGCGATTCAAGGATGGAAATTTTTTCCTCGGTGGTAGTCAGCAGTTTTACCGCGTTATCCCCGGAAATAACGCTTCTCGGATGGGGATGAAACGTTATTAAAAAATTCCTGCTCCCATTAATTGAAGCTTTTTCCACTACGCTTTTGATAATCTGTCTGTGGCCCTGATGAATGCCGTCGAAAGTCCCCAGCGATAATATTGTATTTTTATTCGATTCAACTTCAGATATATCGTGATAAATTTTCATTTTCCGTATCAAATTCATTCGAACAATGAATATATGGTATTTTGCATATTAATTAAATTATTTAAGATACTTTAATAAAATTCAATTATTCCGGCTGTCTTGGCTAATGCTATTTTCTTGTGCCCTGGAAAGCTCGCGGCTGATTATTACTTTATTAATAAAGTCCTCAGGGGTTAGGGAATCATCAACGCTATAATCACCTATCTTCAATCTTCTTAGAGATCCCAGGATTCCTCCGCAGCCAAGCTTATCTCCGAAATCATTTGCAATGGACCTGATGTAAGTTCCTTTCGAGCATGTA
>DATKLQ010000455.1:0-4218 GCA_035542335.1 Ignavibacteriaceae bacterium
TATCTTAAAATTATTTAAATAGATCATTATTTTAATTATTGTCCGGGAAGAACCGTACGATTCTACCGAACCGACACCCAATGCACCGTAATATTCATTATGCCCGGCATAGATTAAAATTAAATCAGGCTTTTGGTTTAATACGCCCGGCAAAAGATCCAATAAAGTGTAAGAATTTACTGCAGTCATACTATATTAACAACTTCTGCTTTCGTTTTGGGATAAACCAATTCCGGCCTTCTTCTTATATATCGTGAAAACGATCCCATCGGGTTAAACGGATAACCTTGTGCACTGCTTTCGCCTAAGACAAATACTCTGAAAGAATTTGTCTTTTTATGCCGGTCAAAAACGTCTTCAATAGTATTAGGTGTAAAATCTCCGCTCGTAAAATATTTTCGCCCAATATCGGGATTTATTATATACTTATCTTCACCGGCATCTACCCATTGCTCAAAATTATAGCCGTAATTTATTATCCTTAAGAAAATTTCAAACGCGATTAAAAATAAAACGGGAAGGGAAATCATGACTGCATAAAACCATGCAGGAGTTTTTTTTTCCGAAGGATGCTTTGCAAAGGGAGGATCAATAATATTTTTTATTTCAGCGAGCGGGAGATTGTATTTTTTAGATAGTTGGTTTACGGAAAGCTGATCTTTATCGGCTAAAATTTGCTTTTTTTTATTTTTGGGTATTTTCAATATGCATCTCTGAAGATTAAAAAGGGCCACTAATTACACGAATAAACGGAAAATTATAGATCTAAATTAGTGAAATTCGTGGCTTATTTTATCCCGGAAGTCCGGATAGCTATTCTTCCTTCTGCAATACTGGGGGAGAAATAATTTTCGCCAAAACCTCTTCATTAATCGCGGGATGGTACCTGCTTCTTAATTCCACTTCTATTTCCTTTTCTATCTTTTCCCTGTAATAATTTTTGAAATCTCCGGTTATTGAATTTTTCACATCACTAAATGTTAATTGCTTTTCGGGACGGATATGATAACATTTTATCACGGCATATTTAAGCTGGTTGTTTTCATTCTTAAATTCTACCGGACCTGATATTTGGGATTCTTTCATTTCAAACCCGGCTTTGCCGAATGTCGGTTCTTCATCGTTAAGAAAAGATTTAATCTCCCCGCTGGGGTCTTTTACATATGTTTCAACTAAATAGCTTCCCGTAACTTTTTCAAAAGGAGTTCCGCCTTTTATCTTTGCCCGTGCTTTTTCCGCATCTTCCTTATTTGAGAAAATCATTACAAATAAATTTCTTTTTTCAAGCTGATGGTATAAGCTATTTTCGTTTTCTTTAAAAAATTCATGCAGTGCTTTATCGGTTGCCTCAGGAATTTTTTCTTCTATTTCCGCTTGATTATACAAGTGAACCAGCTGATATTTCAATACGGTATTTTCTGTGAAAGGATTAAAAATATTTTTTTTCAAATCCAGCGAATCCGCTTTTTTAGCAATTATATCGGTACGGACCGCTTCCAGAATAAAATTCTTAAGATCATTCTCTGTTATACCTTTTTTTGAAGACGGCAAGATTAATACATTGTTCAATAGCCTGAGAAATTCCTTATCATCCACTTTTCCCACATTAGAAACCAATATTGTTTTATTATTACCCTTTGCCAAAGCATTTTGCAAAGTTTCCCAGTATTTCCCCTGATAGAAATTTGGAATCCTAGACCACTGCACAATCTGTTTCAATGCACTTTCATTCCATCTTAAATTACTTTCATCAATTAATTCTTTTTTATCTTTCTCAAATTCTTCGAGACTTTTATTCAAATATATACTCTTTAGATCTGATATAGTTTGGCTTTTTATCGAATCAAACGGTTGAACAGGAACTTCATTTATACCGGCAATTTTTATAATCATAAATGAATTATCTGTTTTCAAAACAGAGACATCGTTTTTATTTAATTGGAAAATTATTTCACCGGTCCGGTTTAAAAGACTTTGCTTCCAATCAACGGGGGGCATATAACCATTATTCATTAATGAAATTTTATTTTGAGAATATTCTTTTACCAGTGAACTAAAATCTTTACCATTATCAACTTCCGATTTTATTGCCAATGCTTTTTGTTTGAGAGAATCAAGCTGCTTTTGAGCTGCATTCTCAGGTATACTTAGTTCTATTAATTGATAAACTACCTGTTTACCCATAATTCCATAAAATTTTTTTGCATACTCTTCGTTAGCATATTTATCCAGGTATTTTTTATTAAAATATTCGTAAACCAACTCTTCGTTTATCGTCCGGCTGATGCTGTCAATTAAACTGCTATCCTTATCCAGTCCCTTGTCAAAAAAATCCATTCGTTTAAATTGATTCATCAGCAGATCAGTTAAAGCATTGTTATAAGCTTGGGATCTAATTGGGAATTTTTTAAGATAAAGATAATCAACAACATATTTATTCAGTTCGTTAATTGTAACTACATGACCGCCACCATATTTTGCCACAACATTATTCTGGGGATTAATCCCTGTTGATTTTTCCGATTTACAATCTTCCCAAATGATTATCATTAAAAATACAAGCAACAAAACCGGAAATTTGGAAATTCTCATGAAGTTTCTCCTGATGCCAACATATTTTTTATAAGGATTCCAAAATTTAAAAGTATTCATTTCATATAACAATTTAAATTTTTCCATTAAAAAAAAGGGGGACAATAGATCTTAGTAATTATTCCTATATAAACAAAACCCCGGCAAAACATTTAACCGGGGTCTTGTTTAGAACGAAGTATGATTTAAATTACTTCATCAGGACCATTTTCATGGTTTGGCTGAAATTATCTGTTTTTAGAGTATAGAAATAAACACCGCTTGCCAAAGAAGAAGCATTAAAATCAACCTGATAAGACTGTGCAGTCTCATAGCCGTTTACTAAAGTAGCAACTTCTTTTCCTAAGGCATCGTATACTTTAAGAGTAACATTACCCGACTTAGGAATACTGAAATTGATTGTAGTTGTGGGGTTAAACGGATTCGGATAATTTTGTGAAAGACTGAACTGTGTAACCACACCTCCTAATTCACGTACAGAAAGAACAGTATGTCCGGCATTTAAGGCAGCTACCAATGCAGCATAATAAGTAGCCTGATTTGTATTAAAATCAGCTTTTTTATCCGGGAACCAGTTTAAATCGCCAACTGGCAAACCATCTGTACCGCCAGCCATTAAATCTGCATCGGTGTAAGCCAGGTTGACAGGAATCGGGAAGTCAGCAAGATGCCACTCAGTACTACTAACTCTCCAGGGAGCCAAGATATCAGTACTCGTGGTATCAACAGTCGCAAGAGTAAATGTCTTTACTGCATCGAGTTGATCTGTTAAAAGATCCGCGGTATTAACAAAGGTAGGCAATTTGTCATACCATATACCTTCGGTTAAGTATGGATAAGTTGTATTGTCATCAAAAAATCCTTTGGTTCTATCATTCATTTTAATGGACTGGTTTACCCAGTTAGAAAAGCCACTGGTAGCATTATTATTACAATCAGCTGCAAGGTCGGCTACTTTGGAATCCCAGAAATCAACATTGGCTTCAACTAAGAATTTTCGATCCACCTGTTCCATATCTGCCGGCAGTGTGGCAACGTCTATAAGTCCTGTCGGTAATTCATCTCTATCGTTTTCACTCCTATCCTCAGCACCAACAAATGGAGAATGAAACGGCTGCATATTGCTGTTTACAAAGATGTTGTTTGTAACTATTTGATTACTTTGAACACCTTGAGTTTCGAGTAAAGTACCTGTGCAATTGATAAATGTATTATGATTAATGAAAATCCATTTAATTGGGAAGTTTCTGAATTTCCACACCGAGCCCTGAGCCATGATATGTGTGTTGTTTTCAACATACATAGTATCAGTGGAATAATCAACATTATCATATACACCGCCGTTGCGTCTGCAAGCCTTACCGCTCATATTTAGAAAGTAATTATCTTTGAACCAAAAGCTGTTTCCTGCCCGTCCGTTGGAATTGACAAAGATCCACCAGGTGTGTTCCATTAAATTATTTACAAAAACAGCCTTCTTATTAGAAGTAGCTGCACCGAAAAATGCCCAGTTACCTGTACCGTCCGGTGCACCGATACTTATACTGGTATTTTTAACCGTTAAATCGTTCCCGAAGGTTATACCGCCTTGACCAGCATTTCCCTGATCATCTACATAACCGGAAA
>DATKLQ010000456.1:0-3511 GCA_035542335.1 Ignavibacteriaceae bacterium
TGATGCTGTCTGGTGGTTTTATTTATTTTGGGGTGCCAAATTTTTATATGCAAGGTTCGGTGTGAATCTTAATAATATCGCAATTCCATTTTTCATAATGTATGTTATGGCTGATGGAGGCAGCATCTTCGGTGGTTATTTGTCCGGTGCTTTAATGAAAAAAGGCTGGACAACAAACAAAGCAAGAAAATTGACTCTGCTGATCTGTGCAATTATTATTCTGCCTGTAAGTATTGTTGCCGTTGCCCAAAATGAATGGCTCGCAGTTTTTTTAATTGGGCTTGGTGCAGGAGGACATCAGGCATGGTCTGCAAATATTTTTACACTGGTTTCGGATGTATTTCCTAAAAAAGCTACTGCTTCGGTTGTAGGTATTGGCGGAATGGTTGGCGCCGTTGCCGGAATGCTGGGTGATAGAATTCTCGGAACTGTTTTAGATCAGGCAAATAACAGCGGCTATTTCTGGGCATTTCTGATTGCAGGATCTTTGTACTTAATTATACTTGGCCTAGTTCATTTGATTATTCCTAAAATGACCCCCCTGGATGAAAATTTAAACCTAGTTGGCGATACTGAACCTTAATTTAGAGAAAATATAATGAAGTAAGAATTAAAATTTATGATAAGTCATAAATTAAAAGCTGAAATTGCACTAGAGTTATTATGAAGCTTTCATATAGAAAAGGGCTGCTGTATAATGTTTCTAATCTCGGATCAATTTATCTTCTTCCCTGGATAATTTTAATTTGACTGCACCCTGGATGAAAAAAGTCGTAAGTTAACTCTTTTTCTTCTTAGTATAGAAAACACCGAGCATATTTTGCATATCACATCTTTTATTCCTTTAGAAAAATTATAATTATTTAAAATTAACTGCGGTAAGATTATGAATCAGATAAAAGCAAGAAGACTTCCCGTCTATAAGAGTATTGACAGATCATACCCCCTTAATCTAATAAACAAAAAACTTGCATCTAAATTCGGATTAAAATCTTTAGAGCAAATTGAGATCTACAATAGTTCCGTAATCGGCTTTAAGAATAATACTTTCTTCATAGGGAAAAGGGATACTGAAAAATCTTTATATATAATCTGCCGGGATTTAAAGGAAACTTCCGGTTTCGAAGGCTTCATTGAGGAAAGCCGGTCTTCTGTCTTCCTTAAGAAATGTGCAATGATTACAAAGAATAGGATTGAACTTCAAAAAATTTTCCCTTTTACAATCCCGGTTAAAATCGGTTTGAAAAATTCCTTCGGCTTCGGCGACAGAATCGGTTTCGCAAACGCAGGTCATTTAAGAGCCTTAGGGCGATTAAAATTTGTCCCGGTGCTGGCACAGCAATCCATACGGGAGTTGACAAGAACGATGAGAAGCGCGGAGGATGTATTGGATGCTGCAGTTTGGGCAGTATTCCAGGAAGGATTTAAAAAAGGTTTCAGTGCGGATGCCGATCACCTTAAAACTACTGAAGATATTGATATGTTCGTAAAAGCCGGCTTTGTAATGTTCACATTCGATCCCGGTCAGTTTGTCAACAATGATGCGGATAATTTGAACATCAAAGAATTAACCGAAGTGCTTAAAGATTATCCCTGGGATGAATTAAACGATTCGCTGGCCGATGCCCGGCAAAGATACCTGAATGATTCAGTAACCATAAACAGGAACCTTACAATTCAACCCGGAGAAGTAGATATTCTGAGAGCTTATACAAAGTATGGCAGATCATTGGCTCATGTAAAAAAGCTTCATGATCATTTAAAAAATAAATATCCCGGCTATCTTTCGGAGATTGAAGTATCAGTTGATGAAACTCAAGCAGTTACCTCAATATTCGAACATTATTTTATTTCTAAGGAACTGCACAGGTTGCAAGTAAAATATGTAAGTTTAGCGCCCCGTTTTGTAGGAGATTTTGAAAAAGGAATCGATTACAAAGGAGATCTTAAGCTGTTTGAAGAGGAATTTAGAAAGCACGCGGCAATTGTTAAATTTTTCGGAGATTACAAAATCAGCCTTCATTCCGGCAGCGACAAGTTTTCTGTCTATAAGGTTATAGGTAAATTTAAGAAAGGAGCTATCCACGTAAAAACAGCAGGTACAAGCTACCTCGAAGCGCTGAAAGTAGTGGCATTAAAAGAACCTGATTTGTTTAGAAATATTTTGGATTATAGTAAAATGTATTATGCCGGCGAGAAATTGTCATATCATGTATCCGCTAATATTGAGAATGTAAAAAAATCAGCCGAATATTTGGATGATGAATTATTCGGCTTATTTGATTCAAATGATGTTAGGCAAATACTCCATGTTACTTACGGTAAAGTATTGAGTGATAAAGATAAAAACGGGGAATTTATTTTTAAGGGTAAGATAATTAATTGCCTGAAAAAAAATGAAGATGTTCATTATAATTTATTGATCAAGCATTTTAATAAGCATTTAAAGCCTTTTAGGTTGGATTAAAGTTTATTTGATCTTGTAACATTTTTAAAAATAATCATCTAATTTATACGGAGAAAAAATGGATTATGGCTTTAAGATAAAAGATTCCGGCTCATTCGATTTTATATCCATCGGGGCGCTGGTTCACCGGTTGGATCCCGGAACTGTACCGTTCAGAAAAGCTGCAGAATGCAAAATTCATGTCAGCGGCGGCGAGTTTAATGTTGCCGCTAATCTAGCCGACTGCTTCCGGATGAATACGGGAATTGTTTCTGCCATAGTCAATTATCCAATCGGCGATTTGATTGCGGAGCGTGTTAAAGCAATGGGAGTAAAACCTTTCTTCAAGCAATTTAAGCATAATGGTGTGAACGGCCCAAATATGGCAACTGTCTACAGCGACCGCGGATATGGGGCACGTCCGCCTGTCGTGTTCTATAATAGATCGAATGAGGCTGCATCCTATTTAAAACCCGGAGATATTAATTGGAATGAAATATTCGGAACCGGAGTGAGGTGGTTTCACAGCGGCGGCATATTTGCATCTTTATCCGAAACAACCGGGAAGCTTATCACCGAAGGAATGAAGGCAGCCAAGTCTTCAGGTGCAGTGACAAGCTTCGATCTTAACTACCGTGCAAAATTATGGAGCATCTGGGGAGGCGAACAGAAAGCTGCCGAAATAATAGATGGTATCGTTCAAAATGTAGATGTTATTATCGGTAATGAGGAGGATCTTCAAAAAGGATTGGGAATACCGGGTCCGGAAGTCGCTGCAAAATCAAAGCTGGATCCCAGTGCATTTTTCGGAATGATTGAAAAAGTAATAAAAAAATATCCTAAAGTTAAAGTCGTTGCAACTACATTAAGGGAAGTGCATTCATCGAATAAGCACAGCTGGAGTGCAGTGGCCTGGATTAATGGAAAAACCTATGTCGCACCTGCTTGCGAGCTTGAAATATATGACAGGGTCGGCGGCGGCGACGGATTTGCATCCGGGTTTATTTTCGGTCTTTTAACTAATGAAGCGCCGGAAGAAGCGGTGAAGCTTGGGTGGGCACACGG
>DATKLQ010000457.1:0-6187 GCA_035542335.1 Ignavibacteriaceae bacterium
CAAATCCTTTTCTAATTTATCTGCCTTCTTTAATAATTCCGAATTCTGCTTCTTTAATTCGGTAATATTTTTTTCAAGCTCATTATTTTGGCTAATGCAGTTATCTAATTTCTTTTTCAGAACAGTTACTTGCGTTTCAACTGTTTTAAAATCGTTCAGCAGCCCGTCATATTTAGCCAGATCGTTCAATCAGGCGCCTCTTAATTTTGCATTAAACTTTTTTGTAACCGCTTTTATTAAATTCTGAAACTCTTTATCGACTTCTTCTTCGGTAAGAGTCCGGTCTTCCGAATAATATTCCAATGTAAATGCCAAACTTTGTTTATCGCTGCCTAAGCTTTCACTTTGAAAAATATCGAACAAAGTGACCGATTTAAGCAACTTAGAGCCGTTCTGCTGAATAAAATTCTTAACTTCTCCGAAAGTTAATGATTTATCGAATACAAAAGCAAAATCTCTTATCACTTTAGGATATTTTACAGGTTCCGAATATCTTTTTTCTTTTCTTTCAATATCCTTCAGCAGATTTGTACTGAACTCAAAGCAGAAAACATCCTGTGATACATCAAATTTTCTAAGAACATCCTTACTGATTTTACCGCCCAAACCGGTAATTTTATCACTTAAAGTTTTAGCGTAATAAAAATCATAAATACTATTTGCGCTGTCATAATATGAATCATTTAAAATATTGTCAAGAGATATTTTTGTTAGAAAAGAATCAACGGCGCCTTTTAAATGAAAGAAGCCGGCAATCTTTTCTTCGGAATGCCATTCTTTTCCGTTTATCCTCCCGGAAATCAGGAAAATAAGCTTTTCTTCTTCAGTAAAGTCGGAAAAACTTTCGATCGAGCCTTCAGAAATTTTATTAAAAACATTTCCTATTTCATATAATAATAGATCCTTTTCACCGGAATTCAGATTTCTAGCAACTGTTTGAAGCGCTCCGGGAATTAAGGAGGTTCTTAGATAAGCCAGATCATTGCTTAATGGATTAAGAATTTTTATAGGATTTCCGGTTAAAGATGCGGAACCCAGATCCTGAAGAGGATTGTTTATCATTTCCAGAAAACCCAATGCAGAAGCAGTGTTTCTAATTTCATCCTTAAATTGAGAATCGTCAAACCTTTGAGTCAATGTAACAGTAATTTTATTAACTGCAGGAATATTGTTATAGCCGTGAATCCTGGCAATTTCCTCTATTACATCAATTTCCCTTTCTATGTCGGGGCGGAAAGTGGGAACAGCTAAACGAACCTCATTTTCTGTTTCAAGGAGTATCTTAAATCCTAATTTTTGAACAATATAATTAATTTTTTCTTTGGATACCCTGTAACCTAAAATCTTGGGTACCCTTTCAAACCTAAGCCCGACTTCTTTTTCCTTAATGGAAACCGGGTAAACATTTATTAGCGGCTTTGCCTCTCCGCCTGCGTACTGAACAATTAATTGTGCGGCTCTTTCGGCAGCAATATCAGCAGTTGACGGATCTATGCCTCGTTCAAAACGGTATGATGCATCGGTTGATAATCCAAGAGCCCTGGAGGTTCTTCTTACGCTTCCCGGATTAAAATAAGCGCTTTCAATAAGAATATTTTTTGTACTATTGATTATTTCGGAATTTTCCCCTCCCATTACCCCGGCAACTGCAACCGGTTTTTCAGCATCACAAATCATTAATGTTCCGGGAGGTAATTTTCTTTCCTTGGAATCCAGCGTGGTAAACGCGGATTCCTTTTCCGTACTCCTTACAACAATTTTTTTACCCTTTATAAGATCAAGATCGAATGCATGAAGCGGCTGTCCGTATTCATACATTACAAAATTAGTAATGTCTACTATGCTATTGATCGGGCGCATCCCGATTTTTTTAATTCTTTTTTTCAGCCATTCCGGTGAATCTTTGACTGTTATTCCGGTAATAACTTTTGCAGCATACCTCGGGCAGTTTTCCGTATCGACTAAATCAACTTCTGCAAACTTTTCTGTTTTCTTTCCGGGCTCTTTTTCACTTTTCTCAATCTCCGGGTATTCAAATTTTCTATCGAATACCGCAGCGAGATCTCTTGCAACCCCGATGTGCGACAATGCATCCGGGCGGTTAGGGGTAATGCCGATTTCAAGGATAATATCATTTAATTCCAGTGCTTCTGTAATAGGTGTTCCTTCCTTGAACCCGTTGGTGAGAACCATTATTCCTTCATGGTTATCGCTCAGCTCAAGCTCCGCTTCGGAGCAGATCATGCCGAAGGATTCCACACCCCGGATTTTAGCTTTTGAGATCTGAAAATTCCCTTTTGGAATTATAGTGCCGATGGGAGCAAAAACAACTTTTTGTCCTGCTTCAACATTGGGTGCGCCGCAAATTACCTGGAAATCCTTTTCGCCTGTTGATACCGTGCAAAGAGAAAGCTTATCTGCATTGGGGTGTTTGGCCTTGGTTTTAACAAAGCCCACAATAAAACCTTTGTAAATCTCTTTCTCATTAACTACATCTTCGACTTCAAGGCCGGCCATTGTAAGGCCGGAAATGATTTCCTGGTCGGGTATTCCTTCCAGGTCAACATATTCTTTAACCCAGTTTAATGAGATTTTCACTTTTGTTCCAGATTAAAACTGTTTTAAAAATCTAATATCGTTATCGAAATAAATGCGGATATCATTTATTCCGTATTTAAGCATAGCTGTTCTTTCTATCCCCATACCGAAAGCGTATCCCGTATATTTTTCGGAATCAATTCCCACATATTTAAAAACATTAGGATCGACCATACCGCAGCCCAGGATCTCCAGCCAGCCGGAATATTTGCAGACCCTGCAGCCATTGCCGCGGCAAATAAAGCAGGTGATATCCATTTCCGCACTAGGCTCTGTAAAGGGGAAAAAGCTCGGCCTGAACCTGTATTCAAGGTTTTCACCGTAGAACTGCCTTGCGAATGAAACAAGCGTTCCTTTAAGTTCGGCAAAGGTAATATCTGTATCTACGCAGAGTCCTTCAACCTGGTGAAACATGCAGTAGCTCCTGGCGCTTACAGCTTCATTCCTGTAGCATTTTCCGGGCATAATCGCCCTGAGGGGAGGTTTGTATTTTTCCATAGTCCGGATCTGCACCGGAGATGTGTGAGTTCTTAATAGAAATTTATCGCTCAGGAAAAATGTATCCTGCATATCTCTGGCAGGATGATCTTCCGGGAAATTAAGTGCTTCAAAGTTGTTGTAATCGGATTCAATTTCAGGGCCTTCAAAAACAGAAAATCCTATTCCTTTGAAGATTTCTTTTATTTGATCGAGGGACTGCGTAAGTATATGCTTGCTGCCGATCTGTCCCGGAACCCCGGGAAGCGTAAGATCAATTTTTTGCGTGCTTCTATCATGGGCCGATTTAAGTTCCTCTTTAAGCTCATCGAACCGGGTTGTCAATTTATTCCGAAGCTCATTTAAACTTTTACCTATAAGCGGTCTATCTTCCTTTGATACGTTTTTAAGATCATCGAACAGCCTGGATAAAAGACCGCTGCGGCTGAAATATTTTATACGGACCTCTTCAAGTTTTTTTTCGGAAGAGATCCCGAATATATCTTCGGTGAATTCCTTTTCGAGATTATTTATTTTTTCGTTCACGCGGAAAAGCTGCTTTAGCTGAATTTTAAAATAATACCCCCTTTTGTTTCAGTTTTTCCAAAAGAGGGCAAAAATTAATTAGCCGAAAAATTCACTACTTCGGTAAAAGCCGAAGGATTTTCGACGGCAAGGTTTGCCAATATTTTCCTGTTAATGGTTATCCCTTTTACATCGAGAGCGTGTATAAGCTTGGAGTAGGTAGTGCCGTTAATCCTGGCAGCGGCATTAATCCTTGTAATCCACAGATGCCTGAAGACTCTCTTCTTCAGCTTTCTATCCCTGAATGCGTGAGTCAGTCCTTTTTCCACATGGTTCTTTGCCACAGTATATACTTTGCTTCTGGCACCCCAATAGCCTTTGGCCATCTGCATTATTTTTTTTCTTCTTCTGTGTGATGCAACCTTATTTTTAGAACGGGGCATAATTATCCTTTCTATTAACCATTATTGAATCATTCTTTCAACGCGTTTAATGTCGGCCTTAGAAACAAGCGTAGCGCGTCTGAGCTTTCTCTTTCTCTTTCTGCTCTTTGAAGACAGAATATGACTCTTATAAGCTTTTTTTCTTTTGTATTTGCCGGATGCAGTTTTCCTGAAAGTTTTTCCTGCTCCGCTCTGTGTTTTCATTTTCGGCATTTTTATTCCTTATTTAATTCTT
This sequence comes from Ignavibacteriaceae bacterium, assembly GCA_035542335.1. GTDB lineage: Bacteria > Bacteroidota > Ignavibacteria > Ignavibacteriales > Ignavibacteriaceae > DATKLQ01. Next base: position 4,279 of record DATKLQ010000457.1, read on the forward strand.
CTTTGTTTTAGTTTTTGAGGGAGTCAAAATCACATTCATGCTTCTCCCTTCCAGTTTGGCAGGAGTTTCGACTTTTGCAACCTCATTTGTTCTTTCAACAAACCTGTTCAATAATTCTTCCCCTTTTTCAGTGTAAGCCATCTCCCTTCCTTTGAACATTACAGCTACTTTTACTTTGTTTCCTTCCTCGAGGAAATTCAATGTATGCTTAAGCTTAAATTCAAAATCATGGACATCCGTATTGGGGTGAAGCCTTATCTCCTTTAATACCGTAACCTGCTGGTTTTTTCTCTGCAGCTTTTCTTTTTTCTGCTGTTCATATCTGAATTTTCCGAAATCAATTATTTTGCAGACAGGAGGCTGAGCTTGCGGTGCTATTTCAACTAAATCCTGACCTCTCTCTGCAGCTTTTTTTAATGCATCCCTTACAGTAAAAATCCCGAGCTGGGCGCCGTCTATATCTATTACTCTCACCTTTGAGGCTTTGATTTCTTCATTTATACGGACTTCTTTCTGAGCGATTAGTTACCTCCTTGATTTGTTGAATAATATTTTGATTTAATTTCTTCCTTTACCTTTTTTATAAAATCATCCAGGTTCATCGAACCTATATCGCCTGCTTTATGCTGTCTAATAGAAATATTCCCCAAATTTTTTTCTTTTTCTCCTAATATAAGCATATATGGAATTTTTTGCGTTTCCCAATCTCTTATTTTATAACCTATTTTTTCATTTCTTTCATCAAATTGTGATCTTATCCCTTCTTTTACTAGTTTTGCAGCAATTTCCTTTGCATATTCATAATGATTCTGAGAAATCGGCAGAACGGCAGTTTGTACCGGAGCCAGCCATAACGGAAAAGAACCCGCATAATGTTCAATTAAAACACCGAAGAATCTTTCTATTGAGCCGAGCAGTGCACGATGAACCATGAACGGACGATGCTCTTTCCCGTCCTCGCCGATATACTTCATATCAAAACGCTCCGGCTCATTAAAATCAAACTGAATGGTGCTCATTTGCCACTCACGCCCAAGGGCATCTTTAATTTTTATATCGATCTTTGGTCCATAGAACGCACCGCCGCCCTCATCAATGTGATAATTAATTCCTTCATTTTCAAGTGCATGCTTCAATGAGGCAATTGCTTTGTTCCACAAGCTGTCTTCACCTACCGAACCTTCCGGCTTGGTTGCAAGATAATAGGTAAGATCCTCAAAGCCGAAAGCTTTCCACATCATTTTTGCGAAATGAAGAACTTCAACAATCTCATCTTCAATTCCTTCATGTGTACAGAAGATATGGGCATCATCCTGGGTAAATCCTCTGACCCTTAAAAGTCCGTGAAGCACTCCGCTTTTTTCATAGCGGTATACAGTTCCTAACTCTGCCCATCTTAAAGGAAGCTCTTTGTAAGATCTTAGCTTAGACTTATAAATAAGAATATGGAACGGGCAATTCATCGGTTTGATATAATAATTCTGTTCATCAATTTTCATTTCAGAGTACATGTTCTCCTTATAAAATCCGAGATGCCCGCTTGTTTCCCATAGCCAGCCTTTTCCCATATGGGGTGTAAACAAAAGTTCATAACCGTTTTCAAGGTGGGCTTTACGCCAGAAATCCTCAATTTCCAGACGAATGCGAGCACCCTTCGGATGCCAGTAAATCAAACCTGCACCGGCTTCCTCGTGTATGCTGTAAAGATCGAGCTGCTTTCCCAGCTTCCTATGGTCCCGTTTTTTAGCCTCTTCGAGAAATGCTAGATAATCGTCGAGCATTTTCTTTTTTGGAAATGAGATGCCGTATATCCTTTGAAGCTGCTTATTGTGTTCATCACCTCTCCAGTATGAGCCGGAAATATTAAGCAGTTTTATATATTTTATTTTCCCGGTTGATGGGAGATGAG
>DATKLQ010000458.1:0-22749 GCA_035542335.1 Ignavibacteriaceae bacterium
TCTTTTCCATTTTGGATTCAATTTGACGATAAAGTACCTACTGCAAAAACTAGAGACTTTTCCTCAGCTGCACCCTGTTGTCGATCCGCAGGTCATGCATTTTAAGCATGTGCCGTTCCTAACCATTGTAAGACTTTGGCATTCCGGGCATACATCGCCGGTATACCCGGCTTCAATTGCTTTTTTTACCTTTGCATGTTTTCCGTTCCCGTGATCTGAATATACAGGTTCTTTATCCTTTTCAGACTCTACGATTCTTTCGCTTACCACTTCCTCGCTTTCAAATTCAGGTTCAATGAATTTTGTTACAATTCCCCTGGGTGTTTTTACATCCATTTCCCCCGGCTGTGCATGTACTAGATCGTTTCTGCCCATATAGGTAACAGCAAGTTCTCTGAAGATATAATCGATGACCGATGTCGCCATTTTTATTTTATCATTGCCGGTTACGATTCCGCTCGGTTCGAACCTGGTGAACACAAATGCATCTACAAATTCCTCGAGAGGAACACCGTGCTGCAGCCCTAATGAAATTGCAATTGCAAAGCAGTTAAGGAGGCTTCTGAATGCCGCTCCTTCACGGTGCATATCTATAAATATTTCGCCGAGCTGCCCGTTGTCATACTCCCCTGTTCGTATATAAACCGATTGGCCGTTAATCTTTGCTTTTTGAGTATAACCGGTTCTTCTATCCGGGAGCCTTCTCCTTTTTGCAATATATCTATGGATTATTCTTTCGGCAACTTTAACTATATCGTTATGATTTTTATCTTCAATTAAGGCTTCAAGCTCTTCTTCGCTTACTGAATTTAAAGGCTGCGACAATTTTGAGCCGTCACGGTATAATGCATTTGCCTTAATTCCCAGCTTCCACGACTGCATATAAGCATCTTTGATATCCTCAACCGAAGCATGATTAGGCAGATTAATAGTTTTGGAAATAGCACCCGAAATAAACGGCTGTGCAGATGCCATCATTTTGATATGAGCCAGGGGACGGATGAATCGTGTTCCTTTTTTGCCGCATTTGTTTGCACAGTCGAAAACGGGATAATGCTCATGTTTTAGGAACGGAGCGCCTTCAACAGTCATCGTTCCGCAGACATAATCGTTTGCAACGGCTATCTCGTTTTTGTAGAATCCGAGTGCGGTTAATAAATTAAAATTAAATGAATTTATCTGCTCTTCAGTAAATCCAAGTGTTTTCACAAGGAAGTCTGTACCCAAAGTGAATTTGTTGAATGCAAATGAAAGATCAAAAACCGATGGAATCACTTTTTCGATTTTTGCAATTAATTCGTCCGTAAATCCTTTTGATTTTAAGGATTCCGGATTAATATAAGGACAGCCGACCAGGGTTCCGGCTCCCTTGGCATACTTAACTATTTCAGTAGTTTGATCTTTATTATATCCTAATCTTTCCAACGCCGGGGGGATCGATTGATTAATTATTTTAAAGTAGCCGCCGCCTGCTAGCTTCTTAAATTTAACTAGTGCAAAATCAGGTTCCACCCCCGTTGTATCGCAGTCCATTACAAGCCCAATTGTACCAGTTGGTGCAATGACTGTTACTTGTGCATTCCTGAACCCATGCAGGTTTCCAAGCTCAAGTGCATTATCGGCATCTTCCCTTGCTGCCTGTAATAAATCAGACGGACAATATTTAGGATCAATACCCATCGGGTAAATTGACAGTCCCTCATATTCCTCATTCGGCACATTATAAGCAGCTCTTCTGTGATTCCTGATTACCCGCAGCATATGTTTTTTATTTGCCTCATATCTCGAGAAAGCTCCGAGCTGTTTGGCCATTTCTGCCGAAGTTGCGTATGATCTCATGTGCATTATTGCGGTAATGGCGCCGCAGATTGCAAAGGCTTCGTTGCTGTCGTAGGGAATACCCTGCTGCATAAGGAGTGATCCTAAATTCGCATAGCCTAATCCTAAAGTCCTGTAGTCATAGCTGAACTTGGCAATTGCTTTGCTTGGAAATTGAGCCATTAGAACAGAGATTTCCAATACAATTGTCCAAATCCTGGTTGCATGCCTAAAAGCATTGATATTAAACTCTTTCTTTTTGGAATCATAAAAGCTTACAAGGTTTAGCGAAGCCAGGTTGCATGCCGTATCATCCAGGAACATATATTCGCTGCATGGATTTGATGCTCTAATCTCACCGTCTTCTCTGCATGTATGCCATTCATTTATAGTAGTATGGTATTGAATTCCGGGATCAGCGCATGACCAGGCAGAATAGGCAATTTCATCCCACAAGTCCCTGCTTTTTAAGGTTTTGCATGGTTTGGGTTCTCTTCTATCATGCGCCGCTTTTTTCTTTTCTGTTCTCCAATATAAGTTCCAATCCCCTCCGTTTAATACCGCATTCATATAATCATTGGTAACGCGTATAGAGTTGTTTGAATTTTGGCCTGAAACGGTAATATAAGATTCGGAATTCCAATCGGTATTATAGATTGGGAATTCAATAGATTTGAATCCAAGCTTTGCAAGTTGGATTACTCTTTCGATATAATTATTCGGAATGTTTTCTTTCCTTGCTTCAAAAACCGCTTGTTTTAATTTTTTATTTTCATTTTTATTGAACCTGTCGTTTTCTGGATGTTCATCATAGCAGGCCTTAATAATTGCATTAAGATGATGATTGCAGAGTTTGGAGCCTGCAACAAGGGCTGCTACCTTCTGTTCTTCAGTCACTTTCCAGTTTATATATTCTTCGATATCGGGATGATCCAAGTCGAGAGTTACCATTTTTGCGGCGCGCCTGGTAGTTCCGCCGGATTTAATGGCGCCGGCAGAGCGGTCGCCGATTTTTAGGAAGGACATTAATCCCGACGATTTCCCGCCTCCGCTCAATGGTTCATTTACCCCTCTTAATTCCGAAAAATTTGATCCGGTTCCGGAGCCGTATTTAAATAATCTTGCTTCCCGGACCCACAGGTCCATTATGCCCCCTTCATTTACCAGATCATCTTTAATTGATTGAATGAAGCACGCATGGGGCTGAGGATGGGTGTAGGCATCGCTTGATGCGGTTAATTCCCCTGTCTTATAATCAACATAGAAATGACCCTGGGAGGGACCTGAGATGCCGTATGCCCAGTTAAGTCCTGTATTAAACCACTGAGGACTGTTAGGCGCAGACATTTGATTGGCAAGCATATAAACTAGTTCGTCATAGAAGGCCTTTGCATCTTCTTCCGTATCGAAATAATTTCCCTGCCAGCCCCAGTAGGTCCAGCAGCCTGCAAGTCTGTGAAATACCTGCCTCGAATCCGTTTCTGAAGAATACCTGTCCTTTTCCGGAAGCTGTTCCAGCCTGTCATTATCTATTCTAGAAGCCTGAAGCCATGAGGGCACGCCTTTTTCCCTAATTTTCTTCACTAAGTTCGGAATCCCTGCTTTCCTGAAATATTTTTGTGCAATGATATCGGTTGCAACCTGCGACCATTTAGCCGGTACAATAACATCTTCCATTTTAAAAACTACCGAACCATCCGGATTTTTAATTTCAGATACCCGCTTTATAAACTCAAACGACGACAAAGGATCTTTTCCCGCCTCGGTAAAGAATCTTTTTATTTGCATTACATACTCCCTCGAATGTTATAGCTCATGATTGGTTGATTAATTTTTGTCTTAAGCACTGATCTTTCGGAACCGGATAGAATATTTTTAATAAATTCGGTAAGATTGATTTTTTTCATGCAGTGATTTTTTTTTGAGAGAAAATTTATCAGAACCGGAATTCAAATTATAAAAAGTAATGACACAGTGCAAGAGATTTTCTTAATGAGGATAAAAAAAATTTTCACATTAAAAAATTTTTTTGTAAGGTGGAATTTTTTTTCATTAAAATTAATTCTTTTTTGGGATTTTGTATGTAGCATGAATCATTTCATTTCAAGTTGAAATTAATACAAATCAAAAAGTTTTATCAATTGCCGTTATACTCTTATATTTGATTCTTAGGTTTGAATTTTTTCCCTAATAAAGCAAATCAACCAGAGCTTAAATTGGAAAACGAAAAAGTAATTGAAGTATACGGCTTATCGAAAAAGTTCAGGGAGGTACATGCAGTAAACAACCTCAACCTTAATGTTCACAAGGGAGATGTTTTCGGGTTTCTCGGGCCGAACGGGGCAGGCAAAAGTACTACGATCAGGATGCTGCTCTCTTTAATAAATCCCGATAAGGGTGAAATAAAAATTTTCGGCAAGCCGTTACACAAAAATCGTATAGAAATATTGAGCAAAATCGGGGCAATCGTAGAAAGCCCCGATTTTTACGGTTATTTGAGCGCCTATAAGAACCTTGAGATCATCGGCAGAATTTCAGGCGGGGAAATCCCCCGTAAAAGAATTATGGAGGTCCTTGAACTGGTAGGGCTCGAAAAAAGGTACAAAAGCAAAGTAAAAACATATTCGCACGGAATGAAGCAGAGGCTGGGGATTGCGCAGACTCTGCTGAACGATCCGGCGTTGATTATTCTTGATGAACCTACAACAGGTCTCGATCCTCAAGGAATGAAAGAAATCCGGGATCTTATAATTCACCTCAGCAAAGAGGAAAAGAAAACAATTTTTCTTTCGTCACATATCCTTTATGAAGTTGAGCTTGTAGCAAATAGGATGATAATCATTAATAAAGGTACAACGGTAATTGAAGGAGAAGTAAAGGATCTTTTAAATGCAGCGGATCTGAAAGTTGTATTTGAGGTAAATGACCCGCAGAAAGCCAAAAGCCTAATACAGAAAAATTCTTGGGTTTCAAAGCTGGATTCAATAATCGATAATAAATTAATCTTCAATCTCTCAACGGATGAGATCCCGTTCCTAAACCGGTACCTTGTTGAGAATTCTATTGATATTAGGGCGATCGTACCAAGGCGTTCGCTGGAAGAATATTTCTTAAACATTACCGAGTCTGCCGGATGAAAATGACGGCCTTAATAAATATAGAAATCTATAAGATCTTTAAGAAATGGCGGACTTATATCAGCTTTATTGCCATCGGGGTTTTAATTCCCATAATCCATATAGCGATGATGATTGAAGGGGAACACTCTCTTGATTATATGACTAGAAACCTCAAACAGTCTTTTATATTTGTCGGCAATCTGCTTAACGGGTATTTAATATCCTACCTCATTTTGAACAGCTTGGTCGTGCATATTCCATTTCTTATAACCCTGGTTGCAGGAGATCTTCTGGCAGGCGAAGCTACCGCCGGAACATACAGAATTTTAATCACTAGACCTGTTTCAAGATTTAAAATAACATCTTCAAAATTTCTTGCCGGAATTTTTTATACCTGCCTCCTAGTCCTGTTCCTGGCAATAATGAGCCTCGGGCTTGGAATATTAATTTTCGGCCAGGGGGAACTAATTGTAATTAAAAGCAGTGGAATAATCATCTTTGCAAGAGGAGATATTTTTTGGAGATTTTTGACTGCTTATGCATTTGCATCCTTAAGCATGTCCGTTGTAGCCGGACTGGCATTTTTATTCTCTTCTCTCGTTGAAAATGCTATCGGACCAATAGTTGCGACAATGGCTATTATAATTATTTTCATAATAATTTCAGCAATTGATGTAAGCTTTTTCCAAGCAATAAAACCGTATCTTTTTACCACATACATGAACTCATGGCGGCTTTTATTCGATAATCCTTTAAATATAAACGAAATTTTAAGCTCAGTATTAATTCTTTTAGGCCATGTTGCAGCCTTCTTTTTTGCGGCGGCTTATATATTTAACAAAAAGGACATTCTCAGTTGATATGCAAAAAATATTTTTACTTTTCTTAATTCCCGCGTTTGTTCTTTTTCCGCAGAAAAAAGATCCCGAGCTTATAATCAGGAAGCTGCTGGAAAAATTTAACAGCGTTCAAGACTACCAGGTAGATGTTAGAATAAAGGTAGATGTGCAATTTATTACGGCTCCGGAAGCAAGGGCAAAGATTTACTTTAAGCAGCCGGATAAAATCCATATCGAATCGGAGACTTTTGCTCTTATCCCTAAGGACGGCTTAAATTTTTCTCCGTCCGGTCTGCTTCAAAGTAAATACACTTCTATTTATGAAAAGGAAGATTCTATCGACGGGAATAAAGTTTCCGTGGTTAAGATAATTCCGCTGGGCCAGGGGAATGTAATCCTGACTACTTTGTTTATTGATGACGATGAAAATATTATAAGAAAGCTGGAAACTACGACAAAGACCGAGGGGACATTTTCCATTGATCTTAAATATAAGCCCGGATCAAAATATCCTCTTCCCAGCGAAATGATTTTTTCTTTTGATTTGGAGAGGCTGAACCTTCCGCCGGGCATAAGCGGGGAACTCAGCAGCGAATCCGAAGAGCAATTAAAAAAGGAAAGAAATAAACCCGTAAAGGGAAAAGTTTATATCGCTTATTCCAATTATAAAGTCAATCAAGGAATTCCCGACAAAATTTTCACCGAATCATCAAAGTAAGAAAAGTCATCTGTTTACTACAGCCAGCTGGCAAACTGCCCCTTTTTAAAAATTGATCTTATTCTTTTAAAAAATATATCAATATTTAATTTCGGAAGAAGGTGTTTATCGGCAATTGATCTTAAAATTTCGAATGCAGTTATTAATGTATTTTGCTCATGACTGTTCTGCCCTGTGTGCAGAATGTTAAGGTTTGCCAGGCTTTCCAGGTCGTGGCCTTTTCCGATTTGTTTAATTTGCTGGGAAGAATAAATGCTTTGTGCAAAAGCAAGCTTATCTTTAAAACTATTGAAAGAGAGGAGAATACTGTCACCTGATTCCGGATGCACAATTTTTATGCTGTAATCTTCCTTCACATCTTCAATGTTCCAGCAGCTGGTAAATACGGCATAATTTAAGGTTGAGCTGTATTTTTCAACCCCAAACTGCGGATCAATGTAGAGTTTTTTATCGAATTCTTTTAAACTTATTCCTGTTTCATTCTTATCAAATTCTATATTCATAGCGTGCCTCCATCGATAGACGTTTTAAGCGGAATGGATCTATCGAGAAATAAAAAATCAAAAGGTTGATTTTTATTCTGTTTTCTCTTCTTTCTCTTTTGGTTTAGGTGGCTGCAATTTTACTGTTTTTTTTCTCCTCCGGAATTTTCCATAACTTCCTTTGAATATTTTTCCGCGTTTAGTTCTTTTATCGCCTTTGCCCATTAGGCTGATCTCCTTATTTAAATTTATCTAATTTTTTGCAATAAACAGGTGCAAAAACTAATGGATAACAAGTACAAAGTAAAAAGGAAAAAGTAAAAATGTAAAAGTAAAGATTTTAGACGGATCATTCTTCAAATTTTTTGAATAATATAGAAGTATTATGGCCACCGAAACCAAAAGCATTGCTTAAGGCAATATTTATCTTTTTCTCAACCGGTTTATTAAATGTATAGTCCAAATCGCATTCCGGATCCGGGTTTTTAAAGTTTATGGTAGGGGGAACGGTATTATTATTAATTGCCAGTATTGAAGCGATTGCTTCTACGGCACCCGCAGCTCCCAAAAGATGGCCTGTCATGCTTTTTGTTGATGAGAGGCTCATCTTATAAGCATGTTCACCGAAAACTTTTTTAACTGCAATCGTTTCGCTGATATCGCCAAGCGGCGTAGAGGTGCCGTGCATATTAATATAATCCACTTCATCGGGTTTTATTCCTGCATTCTCCAAGGCCATCTGCATGGCATATACCGCTCCCATTCCGTCAGGGTGAGGCGCGGTAATATGATGGGCGTCTGCAGAAAGGCCCATTCCGATTATCTCAGCATAAATTTTAGCGTTCCTATTCTTTGCATGCTCCAGTTCTTCAAAAATCAGCGTACCGGCTCCTTCGCCCATTACGAAGCCGTCTCTTGTAACGTCGAACGGGCGGCTTGCAGTTTCGGCAGAATCGTTCCTGACCGATAAAGCCCTTGAGGCATTAAATCCGCCTATCCCGATTTCATTTACCGATGCCTCGCTGCCCCCCGAAACTATTACATCGGATACTCCTTGTTTAATTAAAAGGTATGCATCGATCATGTTATTATTCGAAGTTGCACAGGCGGATACAATACAATAGTTAGGTCCTCTAAAACCATACTGAATTGAAATATATCCCGCTGCAATGTCCGGTATAAGCATAGGAATGAAGAAAGGAGATATTCTGCCCGGCCCTTCCGAATGATTTATAACCGACTGCTGGTAAAAAGTTTGAATACCCCCGATACCGCTCCCGAAGATTACACCGATTCTTGCTCTTTCCGGTTCGAGAAGATGGGCAGTATCTATCCCGCTGTCTTTTATCGCCAGAGCGGCAGATGCCATTGCATACTGCGCATAAGGATCCATTCTCCGTGCAGTTTTCTTATCAATATAGTTTACAGGATCAAAATTTTTAAGCTGGCATGCAAATTTTGTATCAAGCTTGGAAGTATCAAAACTGGTGATAGTTGCTGAGCCGCTTTTACAATGGATAATTGAGTCCCAAATTTCAGATATCGTTAATCCGATAGGCGTAACTCCGCCCATTCCTGTTACAACGACTCTTCTGTTATTTTTATTTTCCATATTTTATTGATTTGCCGGATTTAATCGTTATTTAATAAAATTTTCATATTTGTCTTCGGTCAGTCTGAATATTGTCCAATCTTTCATTAAAACAGCCCCCATGCTCTTATAAAATTCGATGGCTGGCGTATTCCAGTCGAGCACAGCCCATTCAATCCTGCCGCATTTTCTTTCTTTTGCAATATTAACTAAATACTGCAGCAAAGCTTTTCCGATCCCATTACCCCGTAAATGCGGTCTGACATAAAGATCTTCCAGATATATCCCCGGTTTCCCTAAAAATGTGGAAAAGTTATGGAAGAAAAGAGCCTGGCCGGCAGGTTCATCATTATATTCTGCAATAATAACTTCGGCGTATTTTCTTTCCCCGAAAATATTCTCTAAAATCAGATTCTCGCTAGCAACTACTGAATCGGCTAATTTTTCATACTCAGCAAGTTCCTTAATAAATGACATTATTAAAGAAGCATCTTTATAATCAGCTTCCCTGATTTTGATTCGCTCTCCTTTTTTTCCGGCAATATTCATTAAAGATTAAGTGTGGGATTTTTTTTAATTTTTTTATACTCAAGAAATTCATTCAACTTTAGGGCTGCAATTGAAAACAGCCAGCCGAAAAAGCAGCCTATTGCTGCACCTCCGAGAATATCGGACGGATAATGCAGTCCAAGATAAATTCTGGATATTGCCACCAGAGAGGCCGTTCCGAAGAGCAGCCATTTAAGGTTCGGGAAGAATCTGTAAAAAAAGCAGGCAGCAGCAAAATTATTTACAGCATGGTTTGAGGGAAAGGAATAATTTCCGTCGCATCCAAGCGGAGTGATTATATTATTTAAGATCTTACAAGGCCTGACTCTTAAAAATATTTCTTTTATTATTTTCTGGCTAATCTGATCTGAAAAAATAATTAAAATTAATACTCCAACTGCAGCAATCTTACCTTTTTTCCCTCCTTTAAAAAAAGAAATACCCAAAAGAACAAAGTAAGCTATATACCAATTATTTACGTTGGTAATTATAGAAAAAAATTTATCAAGAAAACCGGCTGAAAGAGTATGGTTAAAGAAATAGAGAATGCTTAAATCAATAGAATATAGGAAATCTGCCACTTATTTAAGACTCCCTGCTAGGCATTATTTTTCCAAATCTATTGAAAATCTCATATCTCCTTTTTTGTTTAAAAATAAACTTTCTTCAAAAATTATCTTCAAAAAGCAAATCTAAAAAAAAATTAAATATAAATGAATATTTAAAAAAAATACGATATGGCATGATTTTATCTCAATAATAGCCGAAAAACTTAAAATTCTCCAATAATAGGCTTTAGCTTAGAATCCACCATTTTTTGGGGAATAAATTACATGTAATTCAAAGAGGTAAGTTTGTCGGAAGCTATTTTTCCTAAGAAAGCACTTTCCAAACAAAAGTATCCACTTTTATTAAAAGAATCAAAAGAATACCTGCCTATTCCTTTAAAGATAATAGCTTTATTAATAGGAGTTTACTCTTTATTTGCCCTGATTTTTGAAGCACGTTATTATTCCGAATTTACATCTGAAATCTTTATCACCCGTTTATCGGCAGCCGGGGCAGCGTTTTTAATCCTTTTTTTGCTTTTTACCCCTTTCGGCACAAAAAAAACAGTTTTAATCGTCCATTCGCTCCTTACGGTAATAATTGTTTCTTCAGGTTATATAACTTACCTTATTCCCTCAACTTTATTAGTTAACGTACAGATTATAAGCCTTCTTATTTTTACTTCGGCGCTATTTCTGAGCTGGGAAGTAAAAAATCAGATAATCGTATCGCTTTATTATGTGGCAGTTTTTGCAGCTGCGGTTTTATTAAACGGCAAAAGCATTTTCTACCTGAATAATATCTATGAAACAATAGTATTCGTGCTCTTTTTAAGCCTAATTTCAATAATCGGAAGCTCTGTTAATTTTAAACTAAGACAGGAGCTTGCAGAGAAATCATACATTGTCCGCCAGTCCGAAAAAAAATACAAATCTATTTTTGAAAACTCCACCGAAGGAATATTTCAAACTACACCTGAAGGAAAATTTATAACCGCCAATCCTGCATTGATAGAGATGCTGGGCTACAATGAATTGAATGACCTGCTTGAGCTTAGCATTGATAAAGATATCTTTCAAGATCCTGCAGACCGGGAGAAGCTCATAAAGCTTCTCCGCAGAGAAAATGCTGTACGCAGCTATAAAACAGCATTAAAAAAGAAGGACGGAACGATTATTATCGTAAAAATTGATGATAGAATTCTGAAGGATGAAAACGGCGAAATCTATTTTGAAGGAAATATAAGGGATGTATCTGAGCAGGCGCAAGCGGAGGAACAAAGAAAAAAAGCGGAAATTGCTTTAAGACAGGAAAAAATAAAATCGGATCAGCTGGCAAAAGATGCCCAAAAAGCTAATTCCATAAAAAGCCAGTTCCTGGCACACATGAGCCACGAAATAAGAACACCTATAAACGGAATACTCGGTCTGCTGGATTTGATTGAAAATGATTCATATAAGAATAGTGAAGAGTTAAAACAATTGGTTGCAGATGCAAAAACATCTGCGGAATCATTACTGGGCATTATTAACGATATCCTGGACCTCTCGAAATTAGAGGCGGGAAAGATAGAGCTGGAGGAAGTTGAATTCGATTTTGATACGGTAATCAATGATTCAATTTCGGTAGTAAGAAACAGGGCAAATGAGAAAGGATTAATCATTTCGACCAACGTTCCCAAAGAGCTTCCCTTTAGCTTATTGGGTGATTCATTACGCTTAAAACAAATCTTCATCAATTTACTGGGAAATGCAATAAAATTTACTGAAAAAGGGACGGTTTCAATCGGTTTAAAGTTAAAAGAAAATTCCGATGAATTTGTTTCAATAGAAGCCTGGGTTGAAGATACGGGAATTGGAATTCCCGCAGAGAAAAAAGAGGATATCTTCAAACCATTCTCTCAGCTTGGAGATTCGAAGGCCGGGAAAAATGGAGGAACAGGGCTTGGGTTGGCAATATGCAGGGAATTTATATCAATGATGGGCGGAGAAATATCAGTTGAGAGCGAAGAGAAAAAAGGAAGCAAATTTACATTTTCAATAAAGCTTAAACTTAAAAAGAAACCGGAACATGCAGAAAAAAACATGAAAACTATTTATGAATTACCAAAAAACGGATCGAATGACGGGGCATCGGACTTTCTAAAAAAACAAAGAGCCAATTTCAGAATTCTACTTGCCGAAGATAATATGATCAACCAAAAAGTTGCAATGAAAATATTGAACACAGCCGGTTACGCAATTGAAGCGGTCGGCAACGGAAGGGAAGCAGTTGCGGCTGTTAAAGGCGGATTTTATGATATTGTACTCATGGATATACAGATGCCCGAAATGGATGGATTTACTGCAACGAAAGAAATACGCGAATTCCAGGATGGAAAAAATAAGATCCCGATTATTGCAATTACCGCTCACGCATTAAGAGGGGATAAGGAAAAATGCCTTCAAGCAGGTATGGATGATTACATCTCGAAACCGATTATTGCACCTCAACTGATAAGGATTTTGGATAAATGGACGAACATAAGTTCTGCTCAGCCTGTTATAAAAACAGATACAGACAGTCTGGGAAGCGATATTTTTGATTTTGAACATTTTGAGAAAATCAGTGTCGGCGATAAAGAATTTCAAAGGGATCTTTTAGAGAGCTATTTCTCGGATGTTGAATTAAGGATTCAGAAGCTTGACAATCATATAACCGGAAAAGATGTTCAGCATACAATAAATGAGGCCCATACAATAAAGGGAGCAAGCCTTTCCATAGGAGCATTGAAAGTGGGGGAACAAGCCCTGGCAGTTGAAATCTGCGGGAAAAATAATGATCTTGAACGGGCAAGGGATAAATTTGCCGATTTGAAAAAAGCTTTTGAAGCTACAAGGGAAGTATTAAAGAAAAAATCAGAGATATGGGTGTAAAGGCGTGAGATATGCCAGATTTACGAAATCTGGCATATCTGAGACTAATCCATCATCAAAACATCTTCAACTCTTTCCAAAGCCCAATCGATTTCTTCCTTCTTGATTACTAAAGGCGGGGCAAACCTGATTACATTTTCATGTGTTTCTTTGCAAAGAATTCCCTTATGCATTAATGCTTCGCAAAACCGGCGTGCTCCTTTTGCTTCCGGTTTTAGTTCCACACCGATAAATAATCCTTTGCCCCTTACTTCTTTCACATGCTTTGATTTAACAGCTTTTAGCTTTGACTTAAAATACTCTCCCATCTTTGAAGAATTATCGACAAGCTTTTCTTCAATTATAACTTTAAGGCTTTCGCGTGCAATTGCAGCGCCCAGGGGATTTCCTCCAAAAGTAGATCCGTGATCGCCCGGTTTAAAAACTCCGAGTATTTCCTTTCGCGATAAAACTGCCGAAACAGGATAGCACCCTCCGGATAGTGCTTTGCCGACTATTAGAACATCCGGTTTAATTCCTTCATATTCATATGCGAATAATTTGCCTGTCCTGCCGAGTCCCGTTTGAATTTCATCTGCAATAAAGAGGACATTATTTTTTCGGCAAACTTCATATGCATCTTTTAAATATCCGTCAGGGGGCACAATTACTCCGCCTTCACCTTGTACCGGCTCGACAATGAAGGCGGCGGTATTTTTTGTAATTGCTTCCTCCAGCGCTTTTAAATTCCCGAAAGGAACAATTTTGAAACCCGGAGTATAGGGGCTAAAACCTTTCCTGTACTGTTCTTCAGTTGAAAAACTTATAATAGAGATTGTTCTCCCGGCAAAATTATTACTGCATACTATTATTTCCGCACTGTTTTCTTTTATACCTTTTACTTGGTAGCCCCATTTTCTTGCAGTTTTTAGAGCTGTTTCCACTGCTTCCGCACCGGAGTTCATCGGGAGGACCATCTCGAAACCGGTTAATTCGCATAGCTCTCTGCATAGCAGCGGGAGCTGATCGTTCCTGAATGCTCTTGAAGTAAGCGTTACTTTTTCTGCTTGTTCTTTTAAAGCTTTAACTATTCTTGGATGGCAATGCCCTTGGTTAACAGCCGAGTAGGCAGCAAGGCAGTCGAGGTACTTTTTCCCTTCGACATCATAAACCCAGACTCCCTCGGCTTTCTGAATCACAACATCGAGCGGATGATAATTATGTGCGCCGTATTTCTCTTCTATATTTATATAGTCCTTTGTGAGCATAAGATTCCTTTTTCAAATTGAATTAAAACTATAGTTTCAATTTATTAAATTTAAGCAAGATATAGAAAAATTCTATTTTTCATGCTCAAAATAGAATATAGGCTGATTATCAAGCAATGAGCATGAATGCATGGTTGCATGAATGCATGGTTGCATGAATGCATGAGAATGGCTTTATAATCTGGTAATATAATATTGTTATCTTTTATTTTAATCTTTCAATTTTTAGATCTTTAAATATTTTAATTCTTAGACCATTATGACAATCGAAACTCATTCAATCAATGTAAAAACAAGGGGAAATACGGACATAATCGATATAACTGATGAAGTCCAGGAAAAAATAAGCGCATCGGATTTTACCGAAGGCAGTGTGCTTGTTTTTGCCGGAGGATCAACAGCCGGTATTACAACAATCGAATACGAGCCGGGTTTGTTAAAAGATTACCCCGAATTCTTTGAGAAGCTGGTTCCTTCAAATAAAAATTATCAGCATGATAATACCTGGCATGACGGAAACGGCTATTCACATATCCGTGCTGCACTACAAGGAGCTTCTTTTACTGTTCCTTTCTTAAAAGGAAAGATGATGCTCGGTACATGGCAGCAGATTATTTTAGTAGACTTCGATAACAGATCAAGGCATAGAAATATTATCGTTCAAATAACAGGAAAAAAACCGGATGAAAAATAAACTGTTTGTAATTGTATCAATATTATTATTAAATAATTCTGCTTCATTTCCTTGGGGAGCCGAAGGCCATAAGCTGATTACTAAGAAAGCGATAGAAAATTTACCCCCGGAGTTAAAAGAATTGAAAAGATGGGAAGAGATTTTTATTGATAGATCAAATGATGCAGACAAAAGAAAAGAGTCTGATAAATCGGAAGGCCCTAAACATTTTATCGATATCGACTATTACAGAGAATTCCAAGACGGCCGGATGATTGAAGACAAGGATAAGCTGGTAAAAATTTACGGCGACAACACAGTCATTAAAACGGGAATTTTACCATGGGCCACTTTCGAAACCTACGAAAAGCTGATTAAAGCATTCATGGAAAAAAATAAAGAAAATATGCTTACCTATATTTCGGATTTGGCTCACTATGTTGAAGACGGTCATCAGCCGATGCATACACTTGTCAACTATGACGGCCAGCTGAGCGGGCAGAAAGGAGTTCACTACCGGTATGAGAGTGAGATGGTCGATATGCACCTGGATGAACTGAGCAATTCATTTGATTCATGCGGAACAAAAATAATAACCAATCCACTCGACTTTATTTTTGATTATATAACCGAAGCAAATTCTTATTCCGATTTATTATTCTCGGCTGATAATTTTGCATTCAAGCAATGCGGATCAAGAGAAGGAAGTGAGTATTACCGTCTGCTATGGTTTAAAACCAAATATATTACCGAGGCACAATTCCGGAATGCCGGCCGTGATCTAGTATCACTTATCTATTCTGCATGGATAAAAGCAGGCCGGCCTGATGTTGCTGCGGTTAATTAATGCCGTCATTTAGTGTAGGTATTTTTCCTCTTATTAAATTAAATTACTCTATTCGGGTAGTAGCTTTCACTAGTCCATTTTGATATAATAATAAACTAAGATCTTTTTTGAGTTAAATTATTTATGAAAAAATTCTTTACGGCATCGTTTATACTATTATTTTTCTCTTATGAATATCCGCAGGTTACAACAATTCCTGAATTTCCTACCGAAAATGATTCGATTGTTGTTTTCCTGGATGCCACCCAACCCGGCGCCGAGGAGCTTCT
The DNA here is from genome assembly GCA_035542335.1 of Ignavibacteriaceae bacterium. GTDB lineage: Bacteria > Bacteroidota > Ignavibacteria > Ignavibacteriales > Ignavibacteriaceae > DATKLQ01. Next base: position 15,617 of record DATKLQ010000458.1, read on the forward strand.
TAATTATTCCGGAACTGTATATGCTCACACCGGCGTAAATACTGCACTGGCTGACTGGCAGCATGTTATCGGATCCTGGGGAAATAATTCTACCCAGCCGGCTTTAACAAGATTAAGCACGAACACATACAAACTTGTAATAGGACATCCAAGAAAATTTTATAATGTGGCGGCATCGGAAAAAATTAAGGCATTGGCTTTTGTATTCAGGACCTCAGACGGGAGCAAGCAGACTAGACCTGATATTTTTATAGATCTATATGAACCAGGTCTTACAGTTAATATCGATGCGCCGGAAGTTTCTTCGGATTACGGCGATCCTCTCAGGTCACCTCATTTTGCAAAAAGTACCGATACGGTCGATATTAATATTTCCGCTGTAGAAATTGGTACAAAAGTTTCTACATTAACGCTGTTTGTAAATGGATCCCAGGTTGGACAAGCTTCTGCAAACCAGCTTTCCTATAAATTTATTGCAGGAGATTACCCGGTTGGACAAAATGTATTGAGAGCCGTAGGTATTGATACCGCAGGCATTTCAGATACTTCGGAATTTGCAATTATGATTAATCCGCCGGTTATTAATGAACCCCTCCCGCCAGGAGTTGAACAGGGCATAAATTATGTAAGCAGTACGACTGTAACTTTAGCATTGTTTGCACCGTATAAAAATTTCGTTTATGTGTTAGGAGATTTTAATGACTGGAAGGTCGATACTTCTTATTATATGAGAAAATATGAAACAGATTCTAATAATGTAATTTGGTGGCTGACAATTAATAATATTAACCCGGGTGAAGAGTTTGCTTTTCAATATCTGGTTGACGGAAATTTAAGAATAGCCGATCCGTATACCGAAAAAATTCTCGATCCTTCAAATGATCAATATATAAGCAGCAGCACTTATCCTAATCTTAAACAATATCCCGATGGGAAAACTTCAGAGATTGTATCGGTATTTCAAACCGATCAAGTTCCATATGAATGGCAGGCTATGGATTTTAAACGCCCCGCTAAAACGGATCTCGTTATTTATGAATTGCTTATCAGGGATTTTGTATCTACCCATAATTATAATACACTGATTGACACCCTTGGCTATTTAAAAACTTTGGGAATTAATGCAGTTGAATTAATGCCGATTATGGAGTTCAGCGGAAATGAAAGCTGGGGCTATAACCCTATATTTCATGCAGCGCCTGACAAATATTACGGGACAAAAGACGATTTGAAAAAATTTATAGACGCAGCCCATCAGAATGGAATTGCAGTTATACTGGATATAGCACTGAACCAGATAGACAACCCTTCGCCGCTTGCAAGGTTATATTGGGATTCGGCAAATAACAGGCCTGCGGCAAATAATCCATGGCTGAACCCGGTTGCAAAACATCCTTATAATGTATTTAACGATATTAATCATGAAAGCAGCGCTACAAAATATTATGTGGATAGAGTGAATAAATACTGGATTACCCAATATCATATCGACGGATTCAGATTCGATTTGTCAAAAGGTTTTACACAGAAGTACAGCGGGAGCGACGTCGGTCTTTGGGGGCAGTATGATCAATCACGGATCAATATTTTAGAAAGAATGGCTGATAAAATTTGGGAAACCGATTCCTCATTTTACGTAATCCTTGAACATTTTGCAGATAACAATGAGGAAATAGTTCTTTCAAATTACGGAATGATGCTCTGGGGCAATATGAATTATAATTATAATGAAGCGACAATGGGCTGGCTGACAAATTCCGATTTTTCATGGGGATCATATAAAGCAAGAGGCTGGGGCAGTCCTAATCTTATATCCTATATGGAGAGCCATGATGAGGAAAGATTAATGTACAAAAACATTCAGTTCGGTAATTCCAGCGGAAGTTACAGTACTAGGAATTTAGGTACTGCACTTAACAGAATAAAATTAGCTGCTGCATTTTTCTTTACAATACCCGGTCCGAAAATGTTATGGCAGTTCGGCGAGCTGGGCTATGACGTTTCAATTGATTTCAACGGACGAACCGGCAATAAACCGCTAAAATGGGATTATCTAAACGAACCTGCCAGAAAAAATCTTTTTAAAGTATTTTCTGCTTTAATAAATTTGAAGAAAAACTACGATGCTTTCCGCAGCACTTCTTTCGCAACTAATTTAAGCGGGGCAGGAAAAAGAATTTCTATAACAGATTCCTCAATGGATGTAACCATATTCGGTAACTTCAATGTTCAGCCGATTGAAATTAATCCTTCATTTCAAAATACCGGGATCTGGTATGATTACTTCAGCGGAGACAGCATAAATGTTTCCGATGCACAATCGCTTATTTCCCTTGAAGCCGGCGAATTCCATATTTATACAACTAAAAAACTTCCCGCACCGGAGCCGGATATACTATTAGCAGCCAGCTATATTGATGAAGCTGCGGTTAAAGAATATTATTTGGGGCAAAATTATCCCAACCCTTTCAATCCTTCTACAGAAATTATGTTTCAGATTACCAATCCCTCCTGGGTTAGCCTAAAAATCTATGATGTACTCGGAAGGGAAGTTAAAAATCTGGTGAATGGGGAAAGAAGAGCCGGCAGGTATACCGTTAGATGGAACGGAGATAATAATTTTAGTGAACCTGCAAGCAGCGGCATCTACTTCTATAAACTCGATGCCGGTTCCTTTTCAAGCACAAAAAAAATGATGCTGATTAGATAAGCTGACCTCAAATCACATTATTTGATGGAGATCCTTCTTAATCTTCCCATATGATGTCTCCATTTTTATTTTTCAACCACTATTAAAATATCCCTCTTTTTAACAAATAAGGAATCGCGTCATGAAATTAATTTTTAATTTACTATACGCCTTCATCTTCCTTTGCGGATTAGAAAAAACATTCGCTGTCGAAAACAATCAATGGGATAATTTTTCGGACAGTACTACCGCCGGCTGGACCAGCGGCGCTGCAAATCCGAATCCGCCCGAGGTGGGATTGAATGGTCCCGCCGGTTCGGATGATAAAGTATTATTGGCAAGCTCAAGCGGTGTCGACGGTCCCGGCGGTAAGCTGGTTGTATTTAACAGCTTACAGTGGGCCGGAAATTATATAACTGCCGGAGTTGCAAAAATCAGCATGCATGTAAACAATTTAGGGGCTACTAATCTTTTTTTACGCTTGGCTTTTATCGGATCGGGAGGCAATTTTTGGACTGTAAAAGCCGATACCGTACCAAGCGGTAGCGGCTGGATATCAATAAGCTTTTCCATTGAAACTTCTGATTTGGCAGGCGGAACCAACCTGAATGCTACAATGAGCAATGTTACTTCTTTAAGAATTTTACATAGCACAAGTGGAGGCTACAACGGAACTCCTATAGCGGCACTGCTTGCAATCGACGATATTACTGCCGCCGCTGAGCCGCTTCCGGTGGAAATTATTTCATTCAGCGCCGCCTTATCGGGTTCCGGCATCTATTTAAAGTGGGAGACTTCATCTGAAAAAAATAATAGGGGATTTGAGGTTGAAAGGAAGATTACTGAAAAGAATTCCCAGGGTGAATGGCACTTACTAGGATTTAAAGAAGGACATGGAACATCAAATGAAAAACATACATATTCTTTTGCGGACAATATAGAAAGGATCTCTCCGGGTAACATTTATTATAGGCTGAAGCAGATAGATTTTAACGGGGAGTTTACTTACAGCAATATAGCTGCGGTTGAACTTTCGCCTCAAAAATTTTCCCTGAACCAAAATTATCCGAATCCTTTTAATCCTTCAACACAAATCAGTTTTCAAATAGAAACCTCAAGCAACGTCGAACTTAAAATATTTGATATCCTCGGGAATGAAGTTAAAACGCTCCTTAAAGAAGTTAAGCCGGGAGGATTTTATTCGGTGAGCTGGAACGGTAAAAACAATTCCGGAGAACAGGCAAGTTCAGGGACATATTTTTACCGTTTATCCGCAGACGGGTTTACTTCAGTCAGAAAAATGATCCTGCTGAGATAGTAGTGGGAGTAATGGAGTAATGGAGTAATGAAAGTATGGTCATTTAAAAAGCTGATTTAAAATTACCGCGGATGCGGCGGAAACATTGAGTGATTCTGCCCGCCCTTTTTTCGGTATTTTTATTATCTCATCGCTTATTTCCAGCAGTGAACCGGAAGGGCCGTTAGCTTCGTTTGAAAATACCAGCACAAATTTTTCCGGACGTGTAAATGAATAAATGCTTTCCCCTTCAAGATCCGCAGTAATAATCTTATATTTTAAATTTTTCAGGCTGAGCAGATAATTAATATGGTCCCTTTGGTTAAAGAATTTTAAGTGAAATATTGAACCGCTGCTGGCGCGAATTGTCTTGGGATTATATATATCTGCACATCCTTCGCCGATAATAATTTCATTTATTCCGAACCAGTCGCAGTTTCTTAAGATTGACCCGATATTCCCTGGATCGGAAATATTCTCCAGGCATATCACTCCTTTTTCAGAAATCTCTTCTCCAAACTCAGCAGCCTTAAAAACTGCAACTATCCCCTGAGCATTAATAGTATCCGAGATTTTTTTGAATTCAGAATTTTTGATAATGCTGATTTTATCTGGGCCGACTCTCTCATTTAAAACACTGTTTACCCACCCGTTCTCCTTTTCCATAAATTCATTAGTTGCCAGGACAAATTCCAGGTTTTTTATCCAGAAAGAAACTGCAATCGCTTCCCCAATAATCTTTTTTCCCTCGGCTAAGAATTTTTTTTCTTCGGAGCGGTGCTTCTTTTTAAGAAGCGATGAATAGTATGCCAGCTTTTTTTTGGTGATCATCTGCTAAATCAAAGAATTGTAATTTTGTTTGTCCCCGCCGGATTGTTCTTTGTCCAAATTCCTTAAATATTCCCATGTGTAAATTCCCGTATTATGACCGTCTTTCCAGGTAATTTGAATTGCATAACCTCCGACAGTTTGAATATCTTTTACGAAGTACATATCCGGCTCTGCTGACCGCTTTGGCGGTTTATAAGTTTTTAATAAAACGGTTTCCCCTTTACAGTTTGCGCAAGGACATTCGCTGCGGACATACTTCAAGTTTATTAAACTTTCCGATTCATCATCCCATTTAATGAATAGCTTTTCTTTTTTCAGTTTTATCTGTTTGGGAACCATTTCTATCTATATATATTAATCTAAGATCTATATTAATCTAAGAACCAAAATTATAAAGATTTTTGATAATCGGCTTATTTTATTCCTGTACCTTACTAAAAAGTATTGAAAAGGAGAATAATTACTATTAGCTTTGAAAGCTTATAAATGAAATTAAAGCTGGCGTAGCTCAACGGTAGAGCAATTGATTTGTAATCAATAGGTTGGGGGTTCAAGTCCCTTCGCCAGCTCAAGGAAGTTCCATTCCTATGGTTATTGTCATTAATCAATAGTCATTTATCATTAAGTTAGTGAGCGCTATTATCATTCATAGTTATTTATAGTCATTCATAGTAATTCATTGTTCTATTGCGCAGAGAACAAGGTGATAGGCATAAGGTAGGGTACTTTAATCTTTAAATCTCGCAATCTATAGTTGTGGGTTCAAGTCTCTTCGCCGGTTACATTCCATTTCCTTTCTTCTTCTCCCGTCGAACAATGGACACCTAATATTTAATGTCGAATACCGGATGCATACTGAACCGGGCTGTTTCTTAAATTGCGCAGATGGTAAATATTTTAAAGGATATCACTCAATTATTCAAATTAAGTGAATGAATGAAAAATTGAATAGATAGAATTACGTAATTTGCAATCTTGTAATATGAAATTTACTAATTTTTTTTAATTTTTATTTTTATTTGTCTTGCAAAATTAAAAAGTTTTAAGTAAAATTGAAACGATTCAATTTGAATTAAGTAAAAGGCAGTTTTTTTAATTTAGCTTTTCAATCTAGGTATGAAGATAAAATTTTTGCTGTCATACTTGCATTTCTTTTATTCCCATCTTATAATCAATATAAAAAAACATTCGGGGTAGCAACATGAATATTTTTACAAAATTCATTCTTATCATTTCCCTCTCATTAATTAGCATTTCAAATTTGCTGGGGCAATCTGCAACAATTTATGGAACGGTAACAGACTCGGTTTCGGGAGATGCCCTGACCGGCGCAAATGTTTGGCTGAAAGGTTACAGTCTTGGTGCAGCTTCGGATATAGACGGAAAGTACACTATTTCGAAAATTACACCCGGCTCTTATACCCTTACCATAAGGTATATTGGTTTTCGTCAGAAGGAAATTCCTATTCAAGTAGCTCCAGGTTCCACCCAGCAAATCAATATTTCACTTGCAGGAGAAATTATTGAAGGTGAGGTAATTACTGTTACCGGTCAGGCGGTTGGCCAAAGGGAAGCTATAAATACGCAGCTTACATCCAATACCATAACGAATGTGGTTGCAGCGGAAAAAATCCATGAACTTCCCGATTTTGATGCGGCAACAGCCTTAAGCCGTTTACCCGGACTTTCCTTAATGAACGGAGACCAGGTAGTAATAAGAGGCATCCAGGCAAAGCAGAACCTTGTACTTGTAAATGGCATTCAGCTCCCCTCGACGGACATAAACACCCGTGCTACCGATTTAGGCTTCATCTCGTCAAATATGCTCTCTGGTATTGAAGTTGTTAAAGTTCTTACTCCTGATATGGATGCAAATGCCATCGGAGGTGTGGTCAATTTGAGATTGCGTGAGGCTCCCAGTAGTTTTCATTTGGATGTTCTTTCCCAGGGCAGCTTAAATGAGCAAGACAGAACATTTGATAATTACAGGTTCTGGGCAAGTGCCAGTGACAGATTCTTTAATGACAAACTTGGTGTTTTTCTCCAGGGAAATGCGGATCGTTCTGATGCAGGTAATGATCAAGCTACAGCCGCTTTTACAGCCTATCAAGGGATAGCCTACCGGATGGACAATTTTACATTTAATGATCAGGTAAATATAAATTCAACTGCAGGCGGTAGTTTAATACTTGATTACAAACTTCCGCACGGTAAAATTTTACTGCAAAATACGGTATCCAAAACTATATATAATAACGGTCAAAACAATTATCAGTATGATTTGGCCAACAATAGAATTGTATATTCATTAAGCAG
>DATKLQ010000459.1:0-5061 GCA_035542335.1 Ignavibacteriaceae bacterium
TGGAAAAACTAAAGTTCTGGTTATATGCGATAATGTAATTTCCCATGAAAGAAAGCCGGGGGAAATCAGGATTACGCAATATTTTTTTAAGAGTGCGGATTACTTTGTTCTGCTTTCCCAAAAAGTTAAAGATGATCTTCATAAAATAAAGCCCGACTCAAAATATAAAGTTCTGCCTCATCCGATCTATTCAAATTTCGGAAATCCGGTACCTAAAGAGGAAGCTAAGAAAAAGCTCAATTTGCCGGATGATAAGCTTATTCTTTTTTTTGGGTTCATAAGGGATTATAAAGGTCTTGATGTTCTTCTTAATGCAATGTCAATTTTAAAAGATAAGATCAATTTAAAGCTGGCAGTTGCTGGTGAGTTTTATTCAAATAAGGAAAAATATTTAGAATTAATTTCCAGGCTCAATTTAAAGGATTATGTATATCTGTTTACGGATTTTATCCCCACTTCCGAAGTAAAATATTATTTCTCGGCATGTGATGTTGTTGTGCTTCCCTACAAAGATGCCACTCAAAGCGGCATTGTGCAGATCGCAATGAATTTTAAAAAACCTGTAATTGCGACTAATGTCGGCGGTATAAGCGAAGTTGTTTTGGACGGCAAAACGGGCTTCATTGTAGAAAAAGAAGATCCTTCCTCATTAGCGGCTTCAATAATCAGGTTTTATAATGAAAGAAAGGAAGAAGAATTTATAAAGAATATTGAAACGGAAGCAAAGAAATATTCATGGGAAATGTTTGCGGAAGGGCTTATGAAATTACATGATTATCCGAAGGATCCTTTGGACAAAATTGCATGATTGCAGGATTAAGATTGAAAGAATTTAAAGATTTAAAGATTAACCCGATGCACTATGTACTTTGCTCCATGCGCAATCGAGTGACCATTGAATGACAATCGAATGACTACTGAATGACCCGGCTTCGTCCCGATTATATCGGGACTACGCCGGGGCAGGCCGTTGAGTAGCCATCGAATGACTACCGAATGACCATTGACTAATGACTCAGCTCGCCCAGTAAATTACCCCCAGCTCAAATGGATTGATCAGCTGCTCATGTTTGGGGAGAATTCTTATAGTGAAGCCCTGCTGACCGCTGTAAGAAGGTTTTATGCATCCTGAATATTTATAGTTCCCTGATTTATTAGGTTTTGGCTCTACTTCCATTTTTACAGTTTCACTGCCATGCTTATTGTTTGAAGTTTCCATCGGGCCGTAGAATATTTCCACCTGTACATCATCGGGAGTTAAATTTCCTAAGCTGATTTCGGCTTTAACCGGGAATTCCTCTCCGACAAAAATCTGTTTTGAATTCCCGCTGGTTTCAACTTTAATGACTTTCAGCTGCGACCAATTGCCGATAACATTTTCTTTCCATGCCGCAAGCTCTTTGATCCGCACCCCGTTATTCTCGGACAGCAGCGTATAATTTTTGTATGCGGGCACATAATATTTTGTAAAATATTCCTGGAGCATTCTATGGGTATTAAAGAAGGGTCCCAGTTTTTTCATGGAGTTTTTTACTTTAGCAATCCACTCCCTGGGTAAATGATCTTCCCCTCTTTTATAAAACAATGGAACTATGTGAGATTCAAGTGCATTATAGATTTCCCTGGATTCAACCTCGTCCTGGTAGTCCGGGTCGTTGTATTCTTCACCATTCCCGATTTTCCATCCCACTTCTGGATCAAATCCTTCGACCCACCAGCCGTCGAGCACGCTCAGGTTTAACCCTCCGTTGGCAATTACTTTCATTCCTGAAGTGCCGCTGGCTTCGAGAGGCCTTCTCGGATTATTAAGCCAGATATCACAGCCCTGGACAAGATAACTGGCAACGTTCAAATCGTAATTCTCAATAAAAACTACTTTTCTTCTGAACCTCTCTTCTTTCGCAATTTGTACAATCTCCTGGATAAAATGTTTTCCCTCTTCATCCTTGGGATGAGCTCTGCCTGCAATTATTATCTGAACAGGGTTGTTTTTATTGTTCAGAATATCGGAAAGACGATCGATGTCTCTAAAAATCAAGGTTGCTCTTTTATATGTAGCGAATCTGCGCGCAAAGCCGATTGTCAGTGCTGCTGGGTTTAAAACTTCCATTGCAGATTCCGTTTCGTTTTGGCTCCCTCCCCTGTTTTTAATCTGCCTAATTAATCTTTTCCGTGTAAATGCAACAAGCCTTTCCCTGCGCCTTTCATGAATACGCCAGAGCTCTTCATCCGGTATGCTATCCACCCTTTCCCATATTGAATTTATGGAAGGATTATCTACCCATTTTTCGCCAAGATATTGAAGAAGAAGATCTTCCATTTCCCTGGAAAGATGTGAACGCGTATGTATTCCGTTCGTTATATAGTCTATTGGAATTTCATTAAATGGGACATCCTTGAATCCTGAAAACCACATCTTACGGGAAACTTCGCTGTGAAGCTTGCTTACTCCGTTAATATATCCTGCATTATTAATAGCAAAGTGAGCCATATTAAATACGCTGGAATCCTTGTTCCTGAAAATATTTCCTAAAGAATAAAATTCGCTCCCGGAAATATTCAATTCGTTTCTATAATATAAACCGAGATATTTTTCAACCAGGTCATTTGAAAAAACATCAATTCCTGCGGGCACAGGGGTGTGGGTTGTAAAAATATTTGTATGGAACCCGATTTCCTTTGCTTCTCTGAATGTTAAGCCCTGATTTTTTATCATCAGCCGGATACGCTCTAGTGCCATGAATGCAGAATGACCTTCATTCATATGGCAGACTACAGGATCGATTCCCAATGCATTTAAAGTTTTGATCCCTCCGATTCCAAGTACAATTTCCTGTTCCATCCTGGTTTCTACGTTGCCGCCGTACAAGGTTTCCGTAATTTTCCTGTCGGCTTCGGTGTTATTTAGAATGTTGGTATCAAGCAGATAAAGCGGAACTCTACCCACCTGCACTTTCCAGACCTGGAAAAATACTTCTCTCCCGGCTATTGAAACATATAAAATTAAGTTTTCTCCATTTTCTTTTTCTACTCTTTTCAGGGGAAGATTATCAAAATCATTAGTATCATACTGTTCATGCTGCCAGCCGTCCGAATCGAGGTACTGGCGGAAATACCCGACCTTATATAGAAGCCCCATGCCGATTAAAGGTATACCAAGGTCGCTGGCCGCTTTTAGATGATCACCCGAAAGTACCCCGAGGCCGCCTGAGTAAAGCTGCATACATTCCGTCAATCCGAATTCTGCGGAAAAATATACAATATGGAAATTCCTCTGGAAATCGAAAAATTTCTGGAACCAGGTTTTTTCAAAGAGGTACTGCTGTAGCTCATTATAAACCCTATCCATATGTGCTTTAAATCCGTCATCACGCGCCGCCTCTTCAAGTCTGGCCTGACTAATCATCCCCAGCAGCATTACCGGGTTATGATTAGTTTCAATCCAAAGCTCTCTGTCTAATCTTCTAAATACCTCGGCGGCTTTAGGAGACCAGCTCCAATAAAGGTTATAAGCAATTTCTCTAAGCTTCTCCAATTCCTGGGGAAGCGAGGGAATAACTTGGTACGTTCCTAAAAATTTATACATCCTTTTCTCCGGTTGCAAAAAATCTAAAATTTTCCCCTTCAAATATAAATACAGCAGAGGAAATTTCTGAATATCCCGGAGTACATCTATTTTTTTAAGCAAACGATAACGAAATTTATTATTTTAAAAATGAGTTTTACGGTTAACTTCAGATATTGAAAAACCTAAAAGGGAATTCTGATTTCTTTCTCATAAAAATTCTTCCTGTTTTTTTCTTTATTCATTTCAAGAAAATTACAGTGTCGGCTTTTTGAATAAAGGGAGAACCTTTATGAAAAAGATCTTTACACCGGAAAAAGGTGCATATTTCTTTAGGACTGAAGCAGGCGGCTTTAAATCAAACTAAAAAAATGATCTTAATAAGATAAGATTTCAAGATTAAAAAATTACAAGATTATCCGAAGGATCCTTTGGACAAAATTGCAAAATTGCAAGGTTATCTTTAATGAAAAAAAGAATTTTCCGATAATAAAGTATGAAACATTTGATTTTATTTATCTTATTTCCTCTTGCCTTTATTAGTCCACAGAGCGACCAAAGCTGGAAATTATACGATGATTCCGAAGTTGCCAGAATCGATATCACCATAAATCCGGCGGATCTCCAATGGATTTACAACAATGTGGAAAGTGATGATACCCATTTAGCTTCAATTCATTTTAAAAATAAATGGATTGATGAGACTGTCGATTCGATCGGATTTAGATTAAGGGGGAATACTTCCAGGTATGCACAGAAAAAATCTTTTAAAATTTCCTTTAATGATTTTATCGGCGGCAGAGAGTTTTACGGAGTCGACAGGCTTAATTTAAACGGTGAACACAATGATCCATCAATAATAAGGACCAAGCTCTGCATGGATCTTTTCCATGAGATAGGAATGAAAGCCAGCAGGGCTGCATATGCCGAAGTTTATATCAATGACGAATATTACGGTCTTTATATCTCTGTCGAGCAGGTTGATGATGAGTTCCTCAGGAAAAATTATAATGACGATTCCGGGAATCTCTGGAAGTGCCTTTATCCGGCTGATCTTGTATACATAAATGATAATCCCGATTCATATAAACTATATTCCGGAGACAGGCCTGTTTATGAGCTTACAACAAACGAAAGTTTGAATGATTTCGGAAAACTGGCGAAGTTTATCGATATCATTAATAATACACCCATTTCTATCCTTCCTGATTCAATTGAAAAAATAGCAGATGTTCCTGAAATATTGAAATATCTTGCCGTCGATATTCTGGTAGGACAATGGGATGATTATTGGTCAAATAAAAATAATTATTATCTATACCATTATCCTTCGGAAGACAAAATGCACATCATTCCTTATGATTATGATAACACATTCGGTGTAGACTGGTTCGATATAGATTGGTCTGAGGCAAATCCGTATAACTTCCCTAAAATTAATTCCGGCGACCGGCCTCTTGCTCAAAGATTGTTGGCAAATGCCCAGTACAGGAATT
>DATKLQ010000460.1:0-5664 GCA_035542335.1 Ignavibacteriaceae bacterium
CATCAGGACAGCGACGGAGACGGGATTGAAGATGATTTAGATAAATGCAATGATACTCCTCAAGGAATTAGAGTGGATGAATTCGGCTGTACATTAGATTCAGACAAAGATAATGTCCCGGATCAGAATGATAAGTGTGAAAATACCCCGATAGGAGTTAAAGTTGACTCAAAAGGCTGCCCGCTTGATTCCGATAAAGACGGGGTTGCCGATTACCTAGATAAATGCCAGCAAACACCGGCAAATGTAAAAGTAGATCAGAACGGATGCCCGTTTGACACCGATAAAGACGGTGTGCCGGATTACCTGGATAAATGCCCGGGATCAAATGCTGGGGTAAAAGTTGATGCATCGGGATGTGAAATAAAAGTAAATAAAACAATGGCGCCGCTTAAAAAAATTAAGAAGCTTGTTCTTAACGGCTCTTCCAATTTCGAGGGTGATAACACAGTTCTGAATGCTAAAGCAATTGATATGCTCTCTAGGCTGGTTCCTGTAATGAAAGAGTACCCTGAAACAAGATGGGAAATAATAGGTCATACCGACAATACAGGTTCTTATGCAAACAATAAGATGGTTTCACTCGAAAAGGCTAAATCGGTACTGGAATATTTCGTAAACCAGGGAATAAGCAGATCCAGGTTCGATATTTCAGGTAGAGGCTCAGAAGATCCAATCGGCGATAACAAGACTGAAGCGGGCAGGGAATTAAATAGAAGAGTTGAAATAATCAATTTAAGTGTACCGGATTCCGACGATACTCAAAAAGGAATCCTCACACAAAAAGTTTACAACTATTCAAACGAAAAATTTGTTTCTAACAAAATTTTCACAGACGGCAATTTATTTATGATTGAGGTCTCCAACTTTAGATCTCAAATTGAAGCCCAGCAGGAAGGAGATAAGTTAAGGGCCGCCGGACATAACACAATAGTTGTCAGCCAAAAGGGTTCTTATAGTGTCAGAGTCGGATATTTTAATTCGGAAGAAGAAGCTAAGGAATACTTAGACAAAAATTTATCATCAACGGGAACGGGAACGGGAAACTGAAATAATTATAAAAATTATGCGGGATAGATGCCAGTCAATTGGGGAATGACTGGCATCTGTATTTTTAAAGCCCCCTGCTAACTTTACCCGGCTCATAGAATTTTAATCCGGTTATCAGCTTTAATACTACAGCAACAACTTTTTCCCTTGTAAGCGCCTTCCTTTTAAGATCGTGTTCAACACTCCTCCTGATTAAAGGAATTGCATTCGCAAAATCGGCAAGTTTTGCCGAATTTATTGCTGCTGCTCAGCTCGCTCCAAAAGGGATGATAGATATACTGCTTCCTTCCTTTTGAATCTCTGCCTACTGCCTGAATATGCCCCTTTTCATTCGAACAAATTAAAACATTTTCCCAAGCCGGCGGAATTACAAGTGATTCAATCCTTTTAAGCAGCTTTTGATTTGAAACTTCTTTTCCTGCAGAATTCGTATAAATAAAGCTCTTCCCTTTTTTTATCCTCTTGATGCATAATTCATCATCATTTGTATAATTCAATTGAACTTTTGGATTAAAAACCGAATCTGAATTTTTCACATCTGCTTCTTTTCATTTAAAATAAAGATCAATTCACTAATCTTTTTGAATATTATCACAAATTTATTCCGCTGCCACATGTTGGTTGTTTTTAATTTATTGTCTTGTCACGTTGGCTTATTTTTAATAATAGTACTTTAAGTTTAAATTGAAGATTATTAATCATTAAATTGACTTATTTCTTTATTGATTATTTTACCTGAAAAGAAGAAATATTTCGGAGACTAATTGAATTACCTTCTCCTTGCCTGCGATTATGACGGTACCCTTGCAAAAGACGGCATAGTTTCGGAAAGAACTTACAATTCCCTAAAACTTCTGCATGATTCAGGAATAAAACTGCTCCTGGTAACGGGAAGAGAGATAGAAGATCTAAAAAAGGTTTTTAATCATTTTGAAATTTTTGAAAAGATTATAGCTGAAAACGGCGCTTTAATTTTTGATCCTCATTCTAAGGAGGTCAAGCTTATTGGTCAGCCTCCTCCTGAAGTTTTTATTGAAGCTTCAAAGAGAAAAGGGATTACTAGATTTTCCGTAGGGGAAGTAATTTTTGCTACCTGGAAGCCCTTTGAAAATATAGTCTTTGAAATAATCAAGGATTTAGGCCTGGAGCTCCAGGTAATTTTTAATAAAGATGCAGTGATGGTGCTTCCGCCAGGTATCAATAAAGCAGCGGGATTAAAGGAAGCGTTAAAAATTATAGATTACTCAAGGCACAATGTAATCGGTATTGGCGATGCAGAGAATGATTATTCATTTCTCGAATTTTGCGGGATTTCGGCTGCCGTACAGAATGCACTGCCTATTCTTAAAGAATCTGTTGATTATGTTGCCGAGTCCGATCATGGAGATGGTGTTTCGGAGCTGATTGAATTACTATTAGATAAAAAGTTCGCAAATTTTAAAAAACGAATCAAAAAATGCATTATACATTTCGGACGTGATGAAAATAAAAAAGAAATTAATCTTTCGCTTTCCGAAAATAGTTTATTAATCGTCGGTTCCTCGGGGGGAGGCAAAACTGCGCTGGCAACTGCAATCATGGAGCAGCTAATCCAAAAGCAATACCAATTCTGTTTAATTGATCCTGAAGGAGACTACACGGAATTTAAAGACGCAGTCCCTGTAGGTTTAAGCAGTGCGCCTACGATCGAAAGCATTCAGAAAGTTCTTCAGAGCCCGGAGCAGAACTGCATTGTGAACCTCACAAGTATTTTACCGGACGACAGACCGGCTTTTTTTCAAAATTTATTCCCTGCTTTGATAAAATTGAGATCAATCTACGGCAGGCCTCATTTTGTTATTCTGGATGAAACTCATCAACTGCTTCCCGAATCTTCTTTTCCCGTAAACTTAAAGCCTGAGGAGCTCAATGAGTTTTTGTTTATCACGGTAAAACCCGAACAAATTGCCGAACGGATTTTATCCTCTGCATCGATAGTTCTTTCAATCGGAGAAAAGGCCGAAAAATATATTAAGAATTTTTTTAAAGCCGCCGGTATAAAAAATCCTGAAATCCCCGATGGTAAATATCAATCCCTTTTATGGCAGAAAGATAAAAACAGAATTTTTAAGATTACGGAAAATATATCTCCAAAGATTAAACTGAAAAGACATATAAAGAAGTATTCGGAAGGAGACCTGGGAGACAAAAAAAGCTTTGTATTTTCCGGTCCCAATGGAAAATTAAACCTGAAAGCACAGAATGTCATGAATTTTATCCGTATTGCGGAAGGAATAGATAATGAAACTTGGACTTTCCATCTAAAAAAGAATGCTTATTCGGAATGGTTTAGTAAAATTGTTAAGGATGAAAATCTTGCCGATGAAATTAAAAGAATTGAGGATCACAAAAATTTATCTCCTCAGAAAAGCCGGAAAATGATCATCAATAAAATAAAAGATATTTATACGGCAGCGGTATAATCGGCACTTACCACCGGCTAATTTTCAATTTTGCTCTCAACACTTCCGTCTGCCCTGACTAAATAAATCTCATTGTTATCCTTTGAGGCATAGGTCCTCGCAGCTTCTATTGCCTGTTCCGAAGTTTCGCATAAAGATAAAACATCCATTTCCCCTTCGTAACGGATGCTCCAGACTCCTTTATAGGGAGAAATAAATATCTTTTTCATAACTGTTCCGCATCATTATCTAAAATTATAGAATTGCATATAAAATTATAGAACTGCTTGATTAAATTATAAATGAAAGACCTTTTTTCTGTAAGTAAAATCACTTTGTGATACTTTTCAAGCATTGCAAATTTTTTCTTTTAAATAATTTCTGCAAATTTTTTCTTTTAATTTCTAGTACAGTTTAATCACTTGTATAGTTTTTCAGGATTGCGGGAAAGGATGTTTCAATATAATCAAGGATAATCATGAAAAAGAAGTTAATTAAAAAAATAAACTCCACTTTTGATCATTTTGCCTCAAAAGCAACTTTCTTTTTAGGAAGCTCGGCAGCGTTTTCAACAGCATTCTCAATTGTGCTGCTATGGATAATTACAGGGCCCCTATTCGGATTTTCGGATACGTGGCAGCTTGTAATAAACACGGGAACAACCATTGTTACGTTTTTGATGGTCTTTTTAATTCAAAGATCGCAAAATAAGGAATCAATGGCCGTACAATTGAAATTAAATGAACTTGTAGCATCTTCAAAATATGCGAGCAACCGTCTAATTAACGTTGAAGACCTGACTCAGGAAGAAATGGAGATCCTTCATAAATATTTCATTAAGCTGGCAAAAGATGCAAAGAATGATTTAAACCTAAAGGAAACCCATTCAATTGATGAGGAAACAAAACAACTAAAGAGAAAGGCCGGACAAACAGAATAATATTTTTATTTTTTGTTACTCTCTTCATTCACTTTTTTAAGATCTACCGTACCTTCCAGGCCGGGCACCAGCGCTCTTATAAATGCATTTTCCAAAACGCTGCCGATTGTAGACCAGATATTTGCGCTCGGGTTATCAAAGCTCCCGCTGAACGGGATTCTTGCTGCAAGCTGGTCCTTAGATTTGTTTTCGAACAAACCGGCAACGGCACCGACTATTGCTTCCCAGAAAAGCTCCAGGGGATTCGAGGAATCTTTTTCAAGGCTAAGAATCTGCAAGTTTCTGAAAATCGGCTTTATATATCCTTCGAATCTTCCCTTGGAAGCTGCCAGTTCGGTATACAGTTGGAACGTACCTTTCTCCACATCAAATTTGCCGTAAGCTTTTATGAAATTGTTAAGTTTCGGCAGGTCGACATTTGTTAATTCCGCATCCAAGTTGAACATCGGGGATTTTTCAAAAGGATTAATATCGGCGTGAAGCCTGAATTTACCGCTTCCCATTGCATTGCCGGCAGCATTGATAGTTGCCATTAAAGTTTTGGAAATATCTTTGCTGTTCGTCAGGTTTTCGGCATCGGCATTTATATTCTTAAGAAAAATATCTACCTTCGGATCCCGGTGAAAATCCCTGTAATGCACTTCCCCGTTATGGATTTCAAACCGGTTTATCCGGAGAGGAAATAATTCCTTTACTTTATCCGTCCATGAATCATCAACGCCCCTTTGAGATGTCTGTTTGCTCGGTCCTGCCACAAAATTAATTTTTGGGCTGTCCAGCTCAATCTCCCCTACTAATGAACCTTCAAACAAAGCACCCCACTGTACAGAAAGATCAATCTTTTTTGCGGAGAAAAACGGAACGGGAACTTTTCCGCCGGTCTTTACCAGAGCAGCATCTTCAATTATATAAGCCCCTCTGAACAGTCTTATGTCCACATCTCCTACCCGGCCCGAATATTCAGGTATTTCACTCAAGGTTTTATTCACATAATCCTTCACTATATAGGGCAAGGCAATTCTTACCGCAATTAAAAGCAATATTAATGCTAATACAATCTGGCCTATCCTTGAAGCAGCGAAAGATTTTAGTTTATTTTTTATCATTAATCATTTCCAAGTAAAATTACGATTACTTTTATAATGAAAAAAAAATGGACGGCTTAATTAAGAGATCCATATTGCCGTCCAATCGGTACATTAAAAAATTTAAAGGGAAAAGGCTTTACTTAAT
>DATKLQ010000461.1:0-5665 GCA_035542335.1 Ignavibacteriaceae bacterium
AATCTAGTATCGAAGGCATGGACAGGAGGAAGCGGAGGCAGCTCTTCTTCACCTAACGAAGGATCGATTCCGTCGGAGGCATTTAAATTTTGACCAAGAGATAACTGACCGCTTTGAGCCCCTGCATCGGAAATTAGTAAATTTATATTCCATTCCAGTTCAGTTTGATTCAGATAATTAAGCACTGTTCCATTCGTACCAACTATACAGCCGAGATTGTTGTTCGAGAACATAACACCATAAAGATCCCGTATTGTACCGCTGTATTGGGGTACCCAATCGGCTCCTCCGTCACTCGTGTATCTGA
Source organism: Ignavibacteriaceae bacterium (assembly GCA_035542335.1). Lineage (GTDB taxonomy): Bacteria > Bacteroidota > Ignavibacteria > Ignavibacteriales > Ignavibacteriaceae > DATKLQ01. The sequence continues at coordinate 308 of DATKLQ010000461.1, forward strand.
TAATGCCGTGTGTACCGACAGCCCAGCCATGATAGAGATCCGTGAACCATACGTTATAGAAATCATTCCGGTCACCTCCCGGAGGCAGTTTTGAATTTTGCTGAGTCCAGCTGTTTCCCCCGTTTACGGTTTTTAATATCATTCCATCCCAACCTACAACCCAGCCAACATTTGAATTTTCGAAATGGATATCTAGGAGGTAGTTAGTTGTATTAGAATTCTGTAAAATCCAATTTTGTCCGCCGTTCGAGGTGTGTAATATGAGGCCTTCCTGACCGCACGCCCAGCCTTTATTCAGATCGATGAAAAAAATAGATTGAATTCTTAACCCTGTGTTGGTTGTCTGCGAAGTCCAGCTGTTTCCGCCATCTGTGGTTTTCATTATTAGTCCGTTGCTTCCGGCAATCCATCCGGTATTTTCGTTAAGGAAGTAAACTTCCCTCAAAGGTTCCGATGTAACTCCGGTGTAAGAATTCCAGTTTACTCCGCCGTTTGTAGTTCTGAGAATAATCCCCCCATTGCCCGCTGCCCAGCCTGTATTTTGATTGACAAAAGAAACCGACCATAACCTTTGATCGGTACCGCTAGTCTGCTGCATCCAATTTTGTCCACCGTTAGTAGTATGAATTATTATTCCGGGATCGCCTACTGCCCATCCTTCATGATCATTAATAACTGAAACTTCGAATAACCCGTTAGTTGTATTACTGTTTTCCGATTCCCATAACCTATCTCCGTTTGACGGATCATCATCACGGTTGAAATAATCATTAAGGACCTGGTTCCCGGATACCGCATTATATTCGCGGTCCGGATTTGCTTCCCAATTATTAGGCGAGTGCCAATATTTAAAAACAAGATGGGAATCAGCTGCAAAATTGTTTACCTGCAGGCTGTATACCCAGTCGTTGTCCGGATCAGCTAATTCATAGTCAGTACCGTTCCAGCCGTTAAAGTTTCCCCTTACCTCAACTCTGCCGGCCGCAGGATCAAAGCTTCCTTTTATAATTTGAACCGTCATGTCGCATTGAAAATCAATATTGCCCAGAAATTCCTGGTTGAAATAACGTTCAATTATTATTTCCCCTTCATCGTATTGGCTTTGTTCAATCCGGATGGTCTTATTATTTCCGCCCTCCCATTCATCCGGCGTATAAAAAAATTTGTAACCCGGTATGTAATCATTTACTCCTAATAATAACGTATCTACATATTCATAGATATTTGAACCTATATTGGCCATTTCCACACCTTGCCAGAAAGCGTACTGCCAGCCTCTCAGCTTTACCTGACCGGTTGCAGGAATAAATCTGCCGGAAGCAGTTTCTATAGACATGTTGCATCTATAATGCAGTATAATATTTTTAGGCAGCGAATAAACACTGTCATCATTAAAGTAAGCTATGTATCCTCCGGGTGTGTTGCCTATTTCGATTGTTCTGCAATCTGCCCCTCCTTCCCAGCGATCCGGAGAAGTCCAAAATTTAAAGTTTATTAATGAATCGAATTTTACGTCATGAAGAGAGAATGAATAAACGGAATCGTTATCCGGATCGCTCATAATGTTCCCGTTCCATCCGTTAAAGCCCGCCATAATTTTTAATTGGTCGGAAGAAGGATTAAATGCACCTTCCCGGATTTGAACCGACATATCACATTGTATTTCAAAATCAGGGATTAGAGTCAGGAAATGATCATAATAAAAATTCTGGAGGAATCCGTCCTTATTTTTAAGTTCTGTTATGCTGTTTAGTCTGTCAGTCCCTTTATCAATTAGAATTGCAACAAATACCTCCTGGGTATCGTTCGGTGCAAAATTGAAAGGTCCGGAAGAGATATAATGGCGTCTGTCGCCAGGAGAATTGTAAATCCCATCTACCCAGCCGCTGCCGTTTATGGGATCTCCCGACACACAATATTTCGTAGGAAAGCCGGAGTTAGGATCTATGATGATATTTCCGTTCCTGTCCAAACCCTGCATCATATAATAAGTTCTGGTTGTACCCTCATAAATCCCCAACGGCGGATCAGTGAAATTTGGATCGGTTGAGATTCCTAGAGTAAATGATGTCATGTTAAGGTTTTTATAACCGCTTCTCCATCTTCCATTCAATAAACCCGCTTGATACGGTTCACCCGGAACGATCGGTCCCTGCAGCAAGTCGTATCCGACTGAGGGAGGTGGAGAACCATATTTTGAATCATATTCATTTACATTATATGTATACCCTAAATTTAAAAACGGATCAGATCCCATTAAATCATCTTGGGCATTACCGAGGTCGGGATCTGCCCAATAAGAAATATAAGTGTTGGTAAGCGGTAAACTGCTTTTATTAATCAGCTTGTATTTTTTAAAAACAATATCTGCAAGATCATTACTGCTGTCATATGCAAAAGCTGTAACCTGCATTTCGATGCCTATCGGATTGCTTCCGTAAACCCGCTGGGTCCTTGCCGGATCAAGATCGTTTGACACATACCAAATAACCTCGTCTCCAATAAATTCCGGCTGGTCAATATCCCTGGTAAATATTCCGTTGCCGTCAATATCAACCCATGGGGCGCCATCCTCGACAGGCCATTCATTGTAATCTTTTTCCAAACTTTCTTTTAAGGGCGATGGAGGCAAAGATTCCCATCCCTTTTTTATTTTATAGACCCTGCATCTGGAGGAAAAAGGATCATCAGGTATTCCGCCCGGCAATATTTTCCCTGCGGACATACCGTGGTTGTATGTGCTTCCTCCCACCTTCAAAATCCCATCATGATATCCGCCCCAAATTAAGCCGTCTTCATAAACTGCCTGGGCAGTATCGGTTTCGTTCATCGGCCAGTAAAAACCGCTGCTATTGGTATTTGGATTATGTGAACCGTCACCATTATTTGAAACCCACATTTTTATTCTGTTTGAATAGAGGTATTGATAAAAATCATTATAATCCTTAATCTGATATTGATAACCGAACGGCAGAGATATATTTCCCTGGATGTCTATTGCCTTGACATAATACGTCACAACTGCTCCGAAATTCTGCCCCGGAATCTGCGCGGTAAATATATTCCCACCGGCGCTTGTCATCGGAATTGAATCCAGCGACGTTTCATTTTGAAAGTAAAGATAAACCGAGCTGACTCCCTGGGGCCCTCCTGAAGGATTATCATCAACTACTTGAGCCTGCACATCGATGGGAGAAGTCCATATTGTGTCAGGAATATCTGTCAAACTTTTAATTAGCGGGGCTCTGTCGCCGGTTAGATCCGCAACCAAAATTATATTAAGATCAAGTTTACGTGACCACCATCCCTCTCCATTATCAACTGCAAATCTTCCGTTTTCGTAAAATTTGAATTCATTATATCCTACAGTAGAAGGGAAGGCATTTCCAGAAATCTGAATTGTAGAATTTGCATAATTATTTTCGAATTGCAATACTGAAGAGTTATTTTGAAGCAGTACGGCAATGATATCTCCCTTATTAACTGAAGGCTCAGGTCCATAGTATCCCATTTCCATCCATACATACTGTCCGCTGACCGGTGATGAATTGTAGCCATGCCCGTTATCGCCCCAAATATATGTACCTAAAATTCCGGGACAGCTCAACCCGCTGGAATCCTGGAAAGATCCGGTCGCTTCGTTGGGAAAGGGAGTGACTTCGTTAAATCCGTCTCCCGCGGAAGGAAAGAATCCCCATTGTTTATCACCTGAGGATCTCAGCTTTTCAAAATTCCACCAATCGTCTAATTTGAATAATCTAATATTCAAAGTTGAACCGTCAGGAGCAGCGGTAGTAGTTTTATAGCCCACAGCCTTTATAATCATATCAGCAGGTGCAATGAACCACTGCATCAGAACATCCTGACCGTACATGGCTATGGCTGTTTGCTGCCCGGACCACATCTTAATATTACTAAGTGTATCTAATGTCCCGAGTATCTTGGAAATATGAACGGCATTAAATTCGTCTGTAATTATTTCGTTATCCATATGACCAGGAAGAATAATTACGTCATCAGCTCGCATATTATTTTTATTTTGCGGTGAGATATTAATTATGATTAAAGTAAGAGAGAGTGCAGTAAAAGATATTTTTCTTAGCATATGTCCTCCTAAGAAAAAATAAAACTATTAAAAGCTTCTGATTACAACCTGAAGCGGAGCATTATTAAATCTCTTTAGAGTTGGTATTCTTATTTAAAAGGAATTATAATAACGGATCCGCATGAAATCCTCCTCTGAAATGGATCCTGCATGAAATTATGAAGGCTAAAGTCTAAATATTTAAAACCTAATAATTCCAACAAATTATTTTATCAGAACCATAAGCTTTCTTTACAAAACTCTTTTGTTTCTTCCCTAAAAGCCCAAAGTATTATTTTAACTTTCAGATAATTATATGCACAATGACTAATAAAATCAATTACAGCTGAAGGGTTATTCATTTTTTTTTGTATTCTCAAAATGATAAATGCTTAAAATGATGTAAAAGAAGTAAGACTGAGGATTACTCTTCCTCAAATTTTCTGAATGCAAAAATAATTTGCTTTAAATAATTTGCGGGAAATTTAAGATAAGATAATCCGTAGAAGGCAGGTTTTTTTCCGGAAGGGAAGTATGACGTTCCGAAAAGCCAGTCCCAGACTGCTAATTTCGTGCTGAAGTTTTTATTGTATGCCTCGTTATCTTTGTCGGCATGATGCCAGCGGTGCATTTCAGGTCCGTTTATAAAATATTGAAGCGGCCCTGAATGAACATCGATGTTAGAATGGATATACATCCCCCAAGCCGCATCGACAAATCCTTTAAATACTGCAACCTCAGGAGCGGCACCAAGAAGCACAATAGGAGCGAATTCAATTGTCTGGTTTATTAAAATTTCTAAAGGATGAGAACGTGAACCCGCTAACCAGTCAATATCTTTATTACTATGATGCGCTTCATGAATACGCCAAAATATTTTTGAATGATGCTGGAAACGGTGAAACCAGTATATGTAGAAATCGTGCGTAACCAGAAAGAAAAGGAATTGAAGCCATATTGGCCACGCAGAAATTAAATGAAGCCGGGAAAGTCTGGTATTATGATCGATAAATTCAATAATGAATGAAATTATAATTCCAAGCAAATAACTCTGAACCAGAGTATAAAGAACGAAGTCGTCAAAAAATCCTTCCCGGAAGAATTTTTGATTTTTTGTATAAGGGAATTTCCGTTCCATCAGTATAATGATTGATGCAACGAGAATAATTCCGATTGTAAAGAAGATTCTGATATTTGCAGTGCTCATAAGTCCCGGAATAAATTAATCTTTGGAATAATGGAATACTGGAATACTGGAATACTGGAATACTGGG
>DATKLQ010000462.1:0-10749 GCA_035542335.1 Ignavibacteriaceae bacterium
TCTATAAAAATATAAACCAGCTGCCGGACTTTGAAGATTATTCGATGAAGGGCAGAACGTATCGTTATATGTCCGATCCTTTATATCCATTCGGCTTCGGTTTAAGTTATACAACCTTCTCAATAGGCGATGCCAAAATTAATAAGACTGAAATTAAAAAAGATGAAAATATTGAACTAACTATTCCTGTATCTAATATAGGAAAACGCGACGGAACTGAAATAGTTCAGGTATATATACACAAGGTGAACGACAGCGACGGACCGTTGAAAACATTAAAAGAATATCAACGGGTTAATGTTCCTGCAGGAAAATCTGTTCAGGCAAAAGTCAATCTGCCTCCAACATCGTTCGAGTTTTTTGACCGGGCCAGCGGTAAAATGATTATTGCTTCCGGTGAGTATGAACTGTTTTATGGAAGCAGCTCTGATATCAAGGATTTAAAATTAATAAAAATAAGGATTGAGTAGCATGAAAATAAATTTATTGATTTATATCCATATTTATTTATTTGAATAAACAAAATATTTTTATTGAAAAAATGATTGGTAAGTATATAATACTTGGTATATATCTTTTCGTATCGGCGGCTTTTGCAAAAGAGGGAGACCGGGTAGAGCTTGGAAAGTTACAAACAGGTGCGACTTTCTCATTCATATATTCCGCAGAAAGTAAATGGGGAATCGAAATCTCCGGCGGCAGATCTCCAAGCCTGAGACAACAGAAACCTGCGCAAATCGAGCTCTTCCAAAATGAGGATAATATTCTCAAACTTGCTGCAGGATACAAGTCTGTCCGGAAAACATCATCTTATATAGACGCATACACGGAGATCGCATATGATGATAGAATAGTTTTCCGTGTTGATGATCGCTGGAGCCTGAACGGAGAAGGTGTTTCAGTAAAGAGAAAAGTGGAAATTGACGGAAACATTCCCGGAGGATTCAACTCATCTATTGTCCTATCCGTTGATCCATCAATACGCTGGTCCGATGTCAATTGCCTGGTCCCGGGTGCCTTGTACGGAAACCCTGCATACAATGGTGAGCGTTCTATTTGCGGAACATTGAACAACTCTGCTCATAGATTTTTTATTCGCGAAGATATGCTTCCGGCACCCATGGTAGCTCTTTCGTTCAGCAATGGAACTTCGATTGCCGTGCTCGATCCTTCTCCCCGGGGTGAATCAACAGTAGAAGAGACTAAACTTTCAAAAGATATAATGATTGATGATAGATTTCAGTTTGGAATGTTAGGTATATGGCAGAGAGATGAGAATCCAATCGAGTTCGGTTTTCAGTTTCCTGCAACAGTAAGTATTTACCCCTTCGGTCCTAATGCATCTGCAGAACCAAGATGGATCAGGCGTTTTCATCCTATTGCCCAGGGCGTTATTCATAATTATGAAGTGAATTTTCGATTCGGACAAAATGAATCATTTAGTGAAGTAACCAGAAATTCTTGGCGATGGACATGGAGTACCTTAAAGCCTGAGATCAATCCGATAGATGTGGAACTGGTGCGCCGTGTTCTGATTGACCATTTGGCTGATCAGGCTGACACAATTGATGGGCGCACAGGTATTCCTTTTGCAGTTGCTACATTTGATACGAACCAGCTTCAATGGAACCGGACAATGACAGCCATGGGATTTGTAAGCAAGAACATTGAATGTGCAGATCAGTTATTGCGTGAAGGCGATCGTGATAGTTCAGGCCGAGGCAGAAAAATGCGAAAGATTGGTTTGGATATTATTTCATCAATGATTCGGGCGCTTTCATCCATACCGCTTCTGGCAACAGGGTACGATCTTGCTACTGGTAAACCATGGACAGGTGAACGTCAGGAGTGGCTGGCTCCGTGGCTTCGGAATGCTACAGAAGATATGCGCGTACTAATGCGTGCATACCGACGTGAGAGATCGCTTGGCCGTCAGCATCCCGAATGGTTTAACTGGGTAAAATCCTACGTGGATTGGCTCATACTGCAGCAAAGAGAAGACGGATCTTTTCCCCGAAGATGGAAACCTGGAAGCAGCGAGATCGAGGAACCAACGGGTACAACAAGCTATTGCCCTGTTCCTCTGCTTGTTATTCTGGCGGAAGAAACAAATGATCGGAAATATTTACAATCAGCCGTCCGAGCAGCAGATTACATTTGGGAAAATTTTGGGAAATGGGGATATTATGTAGGCGGCGCTAGCGATAATCCGAATATCACCGATAAAGAAGCAGGAATGTTAAGTATAGAAGCATTCCTTAGTCTTTATGAATCAACAAAAGAATCAAAATGGTTGGAACATGCAGCGGCAGCAGCGGACTATACGGAAACCTGGATCTGGATATGGAACCTGCCGATGCCTCTTGATGCTGATAATTCAAAACTCCACTGGAAAAAAGGTGTGCCTACTATCGGGCTCCAGGGAATAACAGCGCGCGGTGTCGGAGGTGCAGATGAATATTTGGATTGGTCGACTTCCTCTTATGCGAAATTATATAAATATACAAAAGATAAGCATTACCTGGATGTAGCCAGGATTTTATTGCACGCAACCAAATCGATGGTCGCACTTCCGGGACGCCAATATGATTTAAAAGGAATCGGCTGGCAGCAAGAAGGCTGGAGTATGGGTCCTGGCAGAAATGGCCGGGGAGTTGGGGGACATCGATTCTGGCTGCCGTGGGTTTCCGCAAATCACCTCTATAGCATTACCGGGCTGGAAGAGCTTGATCCCGCTCTGTTTCAGCAATTATCCAAAGGAAATTGAATTCGGCTTGAATTAAAAAATAAATGTAAAAATCCAATGGAATATTTTAATCCTGAACGGAAGGGGATTAGCCGGCGAAATTTTATAAAGATTGCAGGCCTATCTGTTTTATGGGCATCTTCCATTGGTTATTTTAATTTCAAAGCTAAAGGAGTTTCTCTAGTTATAGATCCTTCAGACGGCATTGCCGGTTCGCTGCCTTCACTTTGGGCTTTAAAGGAATTAGAGAAATCCCTAATCGATTGGGGAGTGGATGTATTTAGATGCGAGTTACTTTCTCAAACAAGGAAAAATGACTTAATCATAGTTCCGGCAGGATCTAATTCTTCAATTGCTCTTCAACTTCTTAAAAATTCTAAGATTAATATTCCGGCAGAACCTGAAGCCCTTGGCTTAATACCAATTAATTCAGATGATAAACAAATCTTTCTGGCTTGCGGGTATGATGAAAGGGGACTCGTATATACTCTGCTTGAACTTGCAGACCGTGTACAATATTCATCTCAAAGCATAGAACCTTTAGATCTCCGCAAACCCATTGTTGAGCAGCCTGCTAATAAAATACGCAGCATAGCAAGATTATTCGTAAGTGAGATTGAAGATAAGCCATGGTTTTACGATCATGAAATGTGGCAGCAGTATTTAACTATGATAGCTGCACAGCGTTTTAATCGTTTTAACTTAAGTATGGGGATTGGCTACGATTTTCTGCAGAATGTAACCGATGCTTATTTTCTTTTTCCATATCCATTCTTTTTATCTGTCCCCGGATACAGTGTAAGAATCCCTCAATTACCGGATGCAGAAAGAGATAAAAATCTGGAGATGCTTAAATTTATAAGCGAACAGACTGCAGCCCGCGGTATGCAATTTCAATTAGGATTATGGATGCACGGATATGAATGGCTCAACAGTCCGGCTCCAAATTATACAATCGAGGGCCTTACACATGATACTCACGGCCCGTATTGCCGGGATGCTCTCCGGCAGTTATTACAGGCTTGTCCGTCTATCACCGGGGTAACCTTCCGCATACATGGGGAGAGCGGTGTAAATGAAGGAAGCTTCAATTTTTGGAAAACCGTGTTCGAGGGTGCTGCAGCCTGCGGACGTAAGGTTGAGATTGATATGCATGCTAAAGGTATGAGTCAGGAGATGATTGATGTAGCTGATCAAACAGGGTTGCCGTTTACAATTTCTCCTAAATATTGGGCCGAGCATCTAGGTATGCCCTATCATCAGGCAGACATCAGAGCATTTGAAATTCCCAAGCCGGATCAAACAACAACCGGATTGATGAAGCTCAGTGCAGGCTCCCGCAGTTTTATGCGATATGGATATGGCGATCTTTTAAAAGAAAACCGTCCTTACGGTGTACTGCATCGAATCTGGCCCGGTACACAGCGGCTTTTGCTGTGGGGTGATCCTGTAATGAGCTCTGCACACTCAAAAGCTTTTAATTTCTGCGGGAGCGCAGGTGTTGAACTTATGGAGCCCTTATCATTTAAAGGAAGGCGCGGATCAGGGATTCCCGGAGATCGTTGTGCTTATCTTGATTCATCTTTAAAGCCTAAATGGGATTGGCAAAAATATCTTTACAGCCTGAGAGTTTTTGGAAGACTGGCTTACAATCCGGATACTGAACCGGATGTTTGGCGTCGTTATCTGTACAAATATTTTGGGAACGGGGCAGAAGACATCGAACATGCTGTGGGAAATGCATCACGAATACTTCCGGTTGTATTAACTGTACACGGAGTTTCGGCGGCGAACAATCTTTATTGGCCTGAGATGTATACCAATCTGTCGATTCCTGATCCGAACAATAAAAATCCCTTTTTTGATACTCCGAATCCTAAAACATTCGGTAATGTCAGCCCGATGGATCCGCAGCTATTCTATAGAATTAATGACTTTGCCGGAGATTTATTAAAAGGAGAAAGAAGCGGGAAATATACTCCTATTGAATATGCACAATGGATAGAAGATTATGCAGATGCAGCAGCCGAATACCTGGCTCAGGCAAAGATAAAATCGAAAGGCAGAAAAAGGCCTGAGTTCCGGCGTATGGCTGTCGATGTTGGGATACAAATAGGATTAGGAAGATTTTTTGGAGCTAAATTCAGAGCCGGAGTTCTGTACTCAATCTTTGATGAAAGCGGTGATCGGGCTGCATTAGAGCTGTCGATTAATAAATATAAAGAAGCACGGGGATATTGGGCAAAGCTTTCCGATAGCGCACGGAATGTTTATAAACCGGATATTACAATCGGTGAAGATCCGGTTATCCGCGGCCATTGGCTAGACAGACTGCCTGCGATAGATGACGACATCGAATTGATGGTTAAAAAATTAGAGCAAACGCAGCAAAGTACTAATGCCCAACAACAACATATTATGTCTGCTATTAAGGAAGTATTGGGACGGCCGGAACGACCTTCTGTGGCTTGTCATCATAACCAACTTGAATACTTTAGGCCGGGAGAATCTCTGAATATTGAACTATCACTTGAGAAAGGAATCCAATCGGTTTTTCTTTATTTCCGTCATGTTAATCATGCCGAAAGGTATAGAACAGTTGAGATGCAAATGACGGGTAATACTTTTAGAGCTGCTATACCGGCTGATTATACTGATTCGCAGTATCCGCTTCAATATTACTTTGAACTGAAAGAGAATCCGGGAAAAGCATGGTTGTATCCGGGCTTTGCAGCAGATTTAACAAACCAGCCGTACTTTGTTGTGCATATAAAGAGTTGAAATTTATTATCAAAACTTACTCTGGTGAAGTATGAAAGAAATTAATGTTTCATTAATTACCTTCTTTATCTTAATAATAGTAATCTCTTATTCAAAACAGTCGGTCATGGCCCAGGCTGAAGTAAAAAAAGAGCTGGTGCCGACTGTAACGATTCCTGCTCCACCAGGTTCCAAAGGATTCGGTATGCCACAAACTAGCTCAAATGCTCAAAGAAGACCCAGAGTTAGTGCAAGCGTTACTGAATCCCGTCAAATTGTAACTCTACCGCTCGATTCTTTGAGTATGAGTGATCCTTTTATTCTTGCAGACAAGGACACAAAAACTTATTACCTGACAAGCAGCGGCGGATGCATTTATAAGAGCAAAGATCTGAAAAATTGGAGCGGGCCCTATCCGGCTTATGATGTTACTGGAACCTGGATGGAAGGAATTAACTTTGTTGCCGCCGCCGAAATCCATCATATTAAAGATAAATATTATTATGCCGCTACTTTTGGGGATAGAAAAGAACTTGTCGATGTTATTCCCCGCAGGTATAATGTTTACCGTCATCAAACAATGATTTTACTATCTGATAAAGCTGAAGGCCCTTATAAGCCTTTAAATCCCGATTCGAATTATGATTTTCTTCCTCATAGCTGGGATATTATTGACGGTACAATCTGGTATGAAAATGATATACCCTATTTTGTTTTTGTTCATGAGTGGATGCAGACTGTTGACGGAACTATGGAGTATGTTAAGCTTTCACCTGATTTGAGCGAAACTATTTCCGAGCCTACTGTGCTTTTCCGTGCCAGCGAAGCCCCATGGGCACTGGAAATGGTTGGGAATGAAGAAATGACTTTTGGTTTGAAGATCCCGGGCTGGGTTACAGATGGGCCTGAACTTTTCAGGACAAAAACAGGTAAGTTGGGCATGCTCTGGTCAAGCTGGGGTAAAGGAAGGTATTTGCAAGGTGTATGTTATTCTGAATCCGGTACAATAAATGGACCCTGGATTCAGGAAGAAAAACCGTTGGTCGGAAACAATTCCGGACACGGTATGATGTTTACAACCTTTGAAGGAAAACGGCTACTTGTAATTCATCATGCAGAAGGGGATGGACCACGTAAGCCGCGGTTCTATGAAATTGATGATTCGGGAGATAAACTCGTACTTGGAAAGAGATATAATCCGTAAATAATTAAGGCTAGCGGTTGTATACAAAGGAATAACTAAGAAAAACAACTTTAGTAATATATATTTCTACTTATGGATAAAACTCTCTTCAAATGGAAACATCCAGATAATTAAGGAGATTTAAAAAATGAAAAGAAAAATCCCCGGAATTCTATTTATAGTTCTTACTTTTTTTGCTGTTACAGCTTTTTTACTGGAAACTAATAATGTTAAAAAGCCCATTTATCTTAACACAGCTTATTCCTTTCGGGAACGCGCGGCAGATCTCGTTTCAAGAATGACTCCTGAAGAAAAGCAAAGCCAATTGGGGAATACAATGCCTCCGATTCCGCGTTTAGGAGTCAATCACTATGATGTCTGGGGTGAAGCCCTTCATGGTGTCTTGGGCAGAAACAATAATGCCGGTATGACGGCAACTTCATTCCCAAACAGTGTTGCAATAGGCGCATCATGGGATCCGGAATTAATAAAACGGGAAACTTCCATTATTGGGGATGAAGCCAGGGGCTTCAACCATAATCTTATCTTTACGCTTACTTACTGGTCACCGGTTATTGAACCGGCACGTGATCCAAGATGGGGAAGGACAGCAGAAACTTTTGGAGAAGATCCTTTCCTTGTTTCACAAATCGGAGGTGGTTTTGTTCAGGGCTTAATGGGCGATGATCCGGTTTATCTTAAAGCCGTACCCTGCGGAAAACATTACTTTGCAAACAATACGGAGTTTAACCGTCATACGGGAAGTGCAGATATGGATGACAGGGATATGAGAGAATTTTATCTCGCACCCTACAAGACACTTATTGAAAAAGATAATCTTCCGGCAATAATGACTGCTTATAGTGCCGTGAACGGCGTCCCGATGTCGGCAAGCATATATCTTGTTGATTCCGTTGCAAGAAAAACTTATGGGCTTGAAGGTTATGTAACCGGAGACTGTGGTGCTATATCGGATCTTTTATCAGGGCATAATTATGTAAAGACTAATGCCGAGGCTACAGCATTAGGCCTGAAATCAGGAGTGGATACCGATTGCGGCCAGATTTACCAGGTAAATGCTCTCGATGCATTGAAAAAAGGATTAATTACTGACGTTGATATTGATAAAGCACTGATAAATATTTTCACAATAAGGATGAGATTAGGGGAATTTGATCCTCAGAATATTGTTCCTTATGCGGGAATTAAACCTAATATAATTAATGATCCTTCTCATAATGACCTTGCTCTTGAGGTTGCAACTAAAACACCTGTTCTGCTAAAAAATAATGCTGAAACCGGCAGCAAAGTATTGCCTCTTAATGAAAACAGAATTAAAAAAATTGCAGTATTGGGCCCGCAGGCGGATAAGATTGAATTGGGCGATTATTCGGGAGAGGTTGAAGATTCACTTAAAGTTACACCCCTTGCAGGCATTCGGAATTATATTAAGCAAAGGGGACTGAATATTGAAGTTGTGCACAGCCAGGGAGGTAATACCCAAAGAAAAACGGATTTCTTTACACTCATCGGTTTTTCAACGGTGGCTAAAAATGGAGATGTTAAGGAATATGATGCAACAAAATTTGATGCTTCTGCAAAAGGTCTGATTACTTCTGCAAGATTTGGACGGGCTTCGGTAAGAGGTATCAAGGAGGGCGACTGGACTGCCTATAACAGTATTGATATTACCAATCTTGATTCAATAAGATTTAACATGAATGTATCTGTAAACGGTGGTTCGATCCAGGTTAGAGTAGGATCTGTAACAGGTAATATTATTGCCTCACAAAAAGTTGAAGGCAATCAGCAGGAAGGCCCTTTTAGAGGCTTCGGAAGAATGGTAAATATAGCGGCTAAAATAAATTCGTTAGGCATATCCGGTCCCCAGAATCTTTTCTTTGTTTTCCATGAACCGGAAATGCCTGCAACAGATAAAGTGACTCTTGATCTGGCAGCTTCTGCAGACGTGGCAATTATTTTTGTAGGAACCGATCAAAGTACCGGAAGAGAAGAATCCGACAGGTTTTCTTTAGCATTGCCGGGCAACCAGGTGGATTTGATTAAAGCTGTTGCCTCTGTCAACCGGAATACGATTGTAGTTATGCAAACAATGGGAATGGTTGAAGTAGAGCAATTCAAAAATAATCCCAATATCCCCGGCATCATTTGGACCGGATATAATGGCCAGGCTCAGGGAACAGCAATGGCTAAAATATTATTCGGCGAAGTTAACCCCGGAGGGAAGCTGAACGTTACATGGCATAAATCCGTAAACGATCTTCCTGATTTTAACGATTATACACTGAGAGGCGGATCCGGAAAAAACGGCAGAACATACTGGTATTTCAACAAAGACGTTTCTTATGAATTCGGCTACGGATTGTCTTATACTACTTTTAATTATAGTAATTTTTCCATTAGTAAAAGCAGTGTCACGCCGAATGATCATATTACAATTAATACAGATGTGAAAAATACAGGTAAGGTTGACGGGGATGAAGTTGTTCAGATTTATGTTAGAACTCCGGACAGCCCTGCATCACTCGAGAGACCAATTAAAAGATTAAAGGGATTCAAACGCGTTACTATTCCTGCCGGACAAACAAAAACTGTTTCGATTGATATGGATTGTTCGGACCTTTGGTTTTGGGATTCCGAAAATGATAAAATAACATTTGACCAAGGCAAATATATCTTCGAAATCGGCTCTTCATCAAAAGACATCAGGGGACAGGTTGAAGCTGATATGAAAGGCAAGTATAATCCGGAATTAAAAACGGTTGTTGCTGAATGTGACAGGGTAATATTTAAGCCGGGCAATTCCGCACAAGCAAGTGTAACTGCCTCATTATCGGACGATAGTTTTATTGATCTAAGCAAAGCCAAAGTTGCTTATAAAAGCAGCAACACATCGGTAGTAAGCGTTGATGAGAAGGGGAAAGTAACGGCCCGGGGAGTTGGAATAGCAACAATATTAGCTGATGTTACGGTGAATGGGAAGACATTAACCGGCAGTTTTCCGGTTAAAGTGATGCCGAATCTTAATCCAACATCAATTACGGTTGACGGAAAAAATATTGAAGGTTTTAATCCGGAAATTAAGGCTTACAGTTTTCTATTGAACGGCAGCTCGAAAGCTCCGGTAGTTAAAGCATCTGCTGCAGGCAGCGATGTCATGGTTGAGATTGAGCAGGCAAAAGGTATACCCGGAACGGCTATAATTAATTTTATTGATAACATCACTTTTGAGAAGAATGCTTATTATATAAATTTTGATGTTAATTCAACCAGCGATGAATTCAACGATGCTTCAATTGGTAAACAATGGAAATGGGTGAGAGAAAATCAGGCAGCTCATAACCTTAAAGCAGGTTCACTCACTATCACAAGTGAAGCAGGTGATGTATCCGAAGCGAGCAACAATGCTAAGAACATTTTGCTGCAGAGCGCAAACAGCGATTGGACCATTGAAACAAAATTGGTTTGCTCAAGAACTCCATCTCAACCGGAGAACGCAGGAATCCTGGTTTATGAGAGTGATGATAATTTTGTTAAACTGATGTTCAGAGCAGTAATCAAAACTACCAGATTTGGCGGATTTAATAATAATCAGGTACAAGCAGGGACAGTAGACCTTATCATGGAAGAAAATGGTATTACAAAATCTGTGGGAGCCTTTAATCTAAATAAGGAAGTTACAGGTGACAATGCGCTTATACTTAAGCTGGAGAAAAAAGGAAGCATTTACTCGGCATTTTATTCGGCGGATGGTAATAAATTTGATACGCTGGGAACAGCAAATATCCTGTTAAAGGATATAAAAGCAGGGCTGGTTGTATGCGACGGAGTAATAACACAGAATATGAAAAGCACTTTTTGGTTCAATCCGGATACAACAAAACCCAAAACACCATTTGATGTTTCATTTGATTATTTCCGTATTTCCAATAGCGGAGTGAAGTAGATAATCAAGATGGACTTTGACTATTCAAATAAAACTAATAAGGATTCAAATCATGAAAAAATTCTTTTATATCATTACTGCTGTCCTCTTTAT